>NZ_JANIJY010000070.1:0-462 GCF_024580695.1 Brevibacterium sp. 91QC2O2
CAAACGCTTCGGGCACGGGCGGCTCCTGGTCGGGGAAACGAATTTTAAGCGCATGAAGCCGCGCCAGATAGCCGCCCATTTGCGCCGCGACGGCAGGCGAAACCGCGTGTGGCGGCAAGACGTGCCCCTCGCGCCACGGATAAAGCACTACCGTCCGGTCGGCCACATCTTGTAAAAAACAATCGTTTGGCCCCGGTTGCGCGGTCATAGCTGGAATACCCGCCTCTGCTGCTAGCCGGGCTACAACTTCGGCGCGCTCTAAACGGGCACGCCCGTTGGGCTGTGCCACGGCACGTCGGCTCAAAATCTTGAGCGCCCAGAGGCCGTCTCCGGTTTCAACGCGCATCAAGCGATGCAGCAAACCCCCCGGCACAAACTGGGTGTTTGTTTCCGGCGCGAGGGCTTAATGTTTTGCAACGGCGATATCGAAGTCAGAGTTTTCCACTACATGCGTGTCGGTCT
>NZ_JANIJY010000071.1:0-459 GCF_024580695.1 Brevibacterium sp. 91QC2O2
TCGCTAAGGTTGTCGATTTTTCCGCACCAATAGCCGGCGTGGTCGACACTATCGCCGCGCTGCGCGCCAAGGGCCTGAAGATCGGCTCCTGCTCGGGCTATCCGCGTCCGGTGATGGAAAAGCTGGTACCGGCCGCCGCCGCCCAGGGCTACGCCCCGGACCACTGGGTCGCCACCGATGACCTTGCCGCCGGCGGTCGTCCGGGCCCGTGGATGGCGCTGCAGAACGTGATGACCCTGGGCATAGACGATGTGGCCCACTGCGTGAAGGTCGACGACGCCGCGCCGGGCATCAGCGAAGGGTTACATGCCGGGATGTGGAGCGTCGGGCTGGCGGTGTCCGGTAACGAATTCGGCGCAACCTGGGAGGAGTACCAAGCGATGTCGAAAGCGGAAATCGCCACCCGCCGCGAGCGGGCGGCAGGCAAACTGTATGCCGCCGGGGCGCATTATGTGGTTG
>NZ_JANIJY010000072.1:0-455 GCF_024580695.1 Brevibacterium sp. 91QC2O2
TGTTTCTGTCCGTCGCGCATACCGCCGCGGATATCGATCACGCGTTGTCGGTGACCGATGACGCCTTCAAGATCGTGGCGGGGCTTTAGATCGCGGCAGGCGTCAACGGAATTTGCGACGAATTTTTGGGAGCAGGCGAATGAAGCGGAATGTTGCACAAGGCATCGCAGTGGCGCTGACCCTGGTTCTCGGAATTTCGCTCGGCGTCGCCAGTACCGCTTGCGCGCAGACCCCCAAGAAGGGAGGCACGCTGATCTATGCCAGCGTCTCCGGTCCGGGTACGCTCGATCCCTACATGGCGTCGAGCGCCGTCGAACTCGAGGTCATCAACAATATCTTCGAGGGTCTCGTGACCCTCGATAACGTCAACGCCACGCGTCCCATGCTGGCGGCGAAGGCCGGCGCCTCGGCCGATTTCAAGACCTACTCGTTTGAACTGCGCAAAGGGGTGAAAT
>NZ_JANIJY010000073.1:0-438 GCF_024580695.1 Brevibacterium sp. 91QC2O2
GGCAAACACCCACAGCGCCAATAAAAGCAACGTAGTCGCTGCCAGGGGCAAACCGGCGCGTTGAAACTGCCCCTCGCGGTCGAAACCCAGACGCGTGAAGGCAAATGCTGAAACCAGAAAAGCCGCGAACGAAAAAAGCGCGATGGCAAGCCACATAGCTGACTAAAGATTAAACCACCAAAAGCCCCTTCGCATTAGGACAGAAGCAGTGAGTACAGGTTTATAAAGCTAATTCCGTAGGTAAGAACAAAAATCGCAAGCAATTCAGGAGGGGCGGACATCTTTAAAATTCCTCTCGCTTCACATTCTCTCCGTCAATTTCTCCTTTTTGTGCTGCTTTTATCACCCAGGGGTCATTGAGATCGAAGTCCGTAGAAATAATGTCAAATCGAGTGGGCTTCGTTAAATGCCCGAAGTATTCGACTTGAACGGTGAAGG
>NZ_JANIJY010000074.1:0-433 GCF_024580695.1 Brevibacterium sp. 91QC2O2
TCAGAAAGCAATGCAAACGAATAACTTTCCTCATCTGATATTTTGGCAGCATGTGCAATACCCGTAGCAATAGGTAAGCCATGTCCAAGCGAGCCGGTTGCAAACGGAATTCCTTTATATTGACGCGGGGCGGGGTGAGCAGGAAGCGTAGTACCATCGGTATAAAATGTGCTCAATTCTTCATCAGTAATTTCACCCAGGGTATTCAGGCAGGCATAGAGAGCTGCCGCAGCATGTCCTTTGGATAAAATAAAAGTGTCTTCGGGAGATTTATTAAGAAACAGGACAGAGATCATCATGTCAATACAGCTCAGTGAGCAGCCAATGTGCCCGGCATTTGCCTGATGGTATAAACCCAAAATCTTGAGCCTGAGCTCTCCGCTGATCGGTTTGGGGTTACTTAATATTTCTTCTAAGGTCATTGCGTGTATGT
>NZ_JANIJY010000075.1:0-422 GCF_024580695.1 Brevibacterium sp. 91QC2O2
TTCGAGATGAGGTCTCCTTTAAGGTGTCCTAGAGATGATGGGGTTGATAGGCCAGATGTGGAAGACTAGTAATGGTTGGAGCTGACTGGTACTAATACACCGTTCACTCACCCAAACAACACGACTCGGTGGGACTGTGGTCTTGTCGGGGTGTGTGGTGGGTTGGGTAACACAAGTTAAACAACGATTGAGCGTATGAGAGTTGGGCCGTGGGGTCCGCGCGCACAGCCCCGTGTGGGGTTGGTGTTCACGTCTACTAGTTTCACTGCATGATCCAGTGACGCGCATGTATGGTGTGTGTTGTTCTGTGGTTTTGCGGTGGTGAGAGCGTTGGGGAAACGCCCGGTCCCTTTCCGAACCCGGAAGCTAAGCCCGATTGCGCTGATGGTACTGCATGCGGGAGTGTGTGGGAGAGTAGGTCA
>NZ_JANIJY010000076.1:0-415 GCF_024580695.1 Brevibacterium sp. 91QC2O2
TTTGGTTTGGTCAGCCATCAGATGCTGGGCATAGCGAAGTTTCTCAGCCGTCATGATTCTGGGCCTGCCACCTTTACGTCCCCGAGCCCGAGCCGCAGCAATCCCCTCTTTCACACGCTGACGAATAATATTGCGTTCCATCTCCGCAAAAGCGGCTTGAATTTGTAAAAACGCTCGACCTGCAGGGGTGGTTGTATCCATAGGTGAATTAATGGCTTTAAAGCCAATGTCTTTTTCAGCCAGTTCATCAATCAGCTTTATAAGTTCACTGGCTAACCGCCCTAACCTATCCAAATCTAAAACAACGAGTACATCGCCCTTTCTTAAATAGTTGAGACAATCATCCAAACCCTTACGTTGGGAATTACTGCCCGATGCCTTGTCCTCAAAAATCCGCTCACAGCCAATTTCTTGT
>NZ_JANIJY010000077.1:0-412 GCF_024580695.1 Brevibacterium sp. 91QC2O2
GCGCAGGGAGCGCTCGAACTCCGCCTTCGCCAGCAAGTCATCCTGTCCGAATTCGGCGTGGAGGCCCTGCGGGCGACTGCGTTGATGCCGCTGCTGCAACGGGCGACCGAACTCTGCGCCGAAGGCATGGGGGCGCAGTTCTGCAAGGCGCTCGAGTACCAGCCGTCGCATGACATGCTGCTCGTCTGCGCGGGCGTCGGCTGGGAACCGGATTCCGTCGGCAAGGCGGTGGTGGGGGCCGACCTCGCCTCGCCCGCGGGCTACGCGCTGAAGACCGGTCAGCCGGTGATATCGAACCATCTCGAGAACGAGACCCGCTTCCGCACGCCCGCCCTGATGGCCGACCACGGCATCCGCCGGGCGGTGAACGTCCTGATCACCAACCGCGACGGCCATTACGGCGTGCTGGAGG
>NZ_JANIJY010000078.1:0-408 GCF_024580695.1 Brevibacterium sp. 91QC2O2
TTCGAGATGAGGTCTCCTTTAAGGTGTCCTAGAGATGATGGGGTTGATAGGCCAGATGTGGAAGACTAGTAATGGTTGGAGCTGACTGGTACTAATACACCGTTCACTCACCCAAACAACACGACTCATGTGGGTTTTGTGCCTGTGTGGGGTGTGTGGTGGGTTGGGTAACACAAGGTAAACAACGATTGAGCGTATGAGAGTTGGGCCGTGGGGTCCGCGCGCACAGCCCTGTGGGGTTGGTGTTCACGTCTACTAGTTTCACTGCACGATCCAGACACGTGTGTTGTTCTGTGGTTTTGCGGTGGTGAGAGCGTTGGGGAAACGCCCGGTCCCTTTCCGAACCCGGAAGCTAAGCCCGATTGCGCTGATGGTACTGCATGCGGGAGTGTGTGGGAGAGTAGGTCA
>NZ_JANIJY010000008.1:0-143536 GCF_024580695.1 Brevibacterium sp. 91QC2O2
ATGGAACGGCCCGACCACCGCGGCGACACGCGCAGGCACATCACACCCGAACAGTACAATCACCTACAACATGAGACAACGACGCCGCGATCAAGCACAAACCCCAACCCGTGAAAAATCGAGGCTAAGGACGACATGCTCGATAAATTCATAAATTAGAAGAGTTCGTTTTCTGATTTTCGATCATGCTGATATTCTATCAAATCGGGTGATCTACTATACGAAGTAATCGAATTAGTCGCCGCCTACAATACGTAAGTCTGGTCGGGAGTCTTCCATTCCAAGGACTTCGCGCACTCGTGCGGGGTACCATCGCAGATCTTGAGCGAGAGCGGCCTCTCCGTAACCTGTTGTTTCAGCCATTTCGGCAGCTTGATTTAGCATAGAGGGCAGCTCGCCAGGGTATGCATTTACAGGCTCAGTCGTTTCAAGCCCGGACTTCCGCAGGTGGTTAAGCTTTTGGTATCCTCGTCGGATCGCTGAATCTGATGCTATACCGAGCTCCTTCATTCGCAATAGTAGAGAATCAACTGAAATTCCCCAATGGCGGGATAACTTATCTAGCTGTGGAAGATTTACAGTGCGCGGTAGAAGGTTGACGATCTGAGAGTTTGGTGTAAGGAATTCAGCAGCAAATTGATCGGCCTCTCGCTCCTGTTGTTTGTCTCCCGGGGTGGAATCTCTGTGCAACAATAAGTGCCCGATCTCATGAGCGATAGTGAACCGGTAGGTAAATACAGATCTTGCTCGCTCGGGTGTGACGATAATTATCGGCCTAGCTAGAGATGAGGTAGAGAAAGCATCGACTCGTGCAACGTCTGTGTTGGCTACAGATAGAAGAGTAACGACTATTCCATGGGATTCAACTGTGGCTACCAGGTGTTTTACCGGTTTGGAGCCCAGTTCCCAATGTGCACGAAGCGCCTGTGCTGCATAAACGGGGTCTGCGTTTTTTAGGTCAATTTGTGGTAAGTTAACATTTGGAAAACGGATCTTTTTTTCTAGTGTGAACGTAAGTTCCCAGACCTGTTCGATGAAGGCTACGGCTTTAGCGCGGTCTCGTGCCGATGTTGAACGTAAGCTCCGGAAATGTGCTTGAGATCCATCTACTCGGCCGATCGGCCTGCCTGTTGTGAAATATGTAACTGGGACGCCTAGTGCGTGAGCAAGAATGGGTAAAATGTCTCTGCGTGGTGTGGAAGAGTTTGATTCATACTGGCCGATGGCTGCGGGTGTAACTCCAACGTAATCGGCTAACTTTGCTTTTGACAGGCCTGCAGCTTGACGTGCTTGTGTAAGACGCGCAGGATCGAATCCGTCGGCGACTGTGGTGAGATCAATCGAGTCTGTGGTGCTTGATATAGAGAATAATGATTTTTGATTATGCATGAGTCTCTCCGCCTGCTTCCTCCTCCTTTGCGCCTAGGAGGGGGCGGGGGATTGGTCCTGTAGAGAATCCGTCAGTTTTTGATGGAGATGCATTGACCGGATTGTTTGGAGTGACGTCGAGTAATGACTCTAACGTATTGAAGGTCAGGCGGCGGTCGGTTCCAAGTACTGCATCGCCCCAGCGGATGCTGAATAATTTAGATGGGCTGCTTGCATATGCTATGACGACCACTTTATGAGTTGGGTAGGCGTCTCTGATTGCTTGGGCCTCAATCCCAAGGTCTAATTCTTCCTTTGTTAATTCGGGGTGTGGGAACTCCATGTCAAACCTCTGCTGGCTGAATTCTGGAGCTTGGGTAAGTAAAGAAATGCGAGTGGCTGACACGCCGAAAGGGCGGGAGTTGAGATCGGTGTAGGAGTCTCGCGCGAAGCGCCACGGGAATAGAATTACACCGTTAAAGGAGACTAGGGTGTAGCCCCGCTGTGGGACGAGCTCGGCTGTGGGGAGGCCGCCGAGAGCTTCTATGAACTCGGAGAGGCATTTGCGCCAGATCTGCCCATACACCCCGGAGTGCGCCATCTCGGCTTCTGCTTGCGCGTTGGCCATCTTCTCGTGGCACAGTCGGATGATCGTTGGAATAATCTCTCGAACCTGCACCCCATCGGGGCCTAGCATCTGTAGCGCCCACTCGCGCCCTGAGCTATCCGACATCACGGACCTCCTTCATATTCTGTTAATGACATTACCATACGCTTTAGATTTTCACCAAAAGTGAGCACTTGGAGTGTCGTCTAGCTCTTGCGCTGGTGAGAATATCTGTGTTCGCCTGTGGGGGGGCTGCTGATGGCATTGCAGACGAAGCTCATCGCTACATCATCGACCTGCTGGGCTGGATCGTAACGCTCAGCCTGGAAACGATGCGGATTTTGGATGGGCTTCCGGCATTGGAAATCGCATAAGTTTCAGTAACCGGGCGTTGATTACCTCGGACGCCCGGCTACTGGCTACTTCTTGGTCGACTTTGACGTCCTCTTAGCCGTTGCGTGAGCAACCCTGTCCTAGAACTCCAATTCCTCCGGCTCCGGCAGCTCCACCGGATCATCGTCGATCGGGTAGACCTCCAGGTATGACAGGCGGTCCCCGTCGATGAATAGCAGGACGCCTCTGGTTGGATTGCGTGCACCGGCGGAAAGGACGACTCGGGGGCCGGTGCCATCGGGAACCGGATTGCCGGCCGCATCGCCCAGCTCAACGGACGGGCAGGTGCCGCAATCGCAGTGGCCCGTCACTGTGCAGCCGTCGGCCTGCAGCGACCATTGCCTGCGCAGGCCATCTGTGACCGCAGCACCATCAGTGCTCCTCGCCCGCTCAGCCATCGCGCGGATGACAGCGCGTTCGGCCGGTGATGCAGGGCGGGGGAGAGAGGCCTCGAGAACCATGGGGCAAGTCTACGAAGGTGCGCTCAAGCGCCGCTCAACGCACGCGATCGCGGTCGGTACAACAAGTACCGACCGCGATCGCACACCGTAGGAAGGGCCTCGGCCGGGCCCTGCCCTCAGCGCCTTCTGGCCAGAGCCCGGTCCAGGCTGAACCGGCCCGGGCCCACCGCGGCGATGGTCGCCGCGGCCAGGGCGATCACGGCGACCAGTTCCCAGCCGCCGCTCGAGACGAAGATCCCCGCTCCGGCGTGGACCAGGGCGAAGGCGCCCATCATGTCGAGCACGACCAGCAGGCCGACGATCGGTGTGAACAGACCCAGGATCATCAGTGCGCCGCCCACGTATTCAACGGCCAGGGCGAACACCAGTGCTACTGCCGGGGCCGGCACGCCCATGCCCGCGAACATCTCGACACCGTCGGCGAATCCCTGCATGCCCCACTTCTGATAGCCGTGGGCGATGAGCACGACACCCAGCAGGACTCGGGCGATGAGCAGAACCCAGTCCCGGACGGCGGTCGGCAGTGCGAAGAGCCTGCGGTCGGAATCCGCCGAGGTCCCGGCTGGACTGGTCTTGGTCGTTTCGGTCGGCATGCGGTCGGTGGACATCGATGCTCCTTCGAGATTTGGGATCCGACGGCGGAGGCCGCCTGTCGTCGGATCGATGATTGCTGGTCCCGCAGACTCTAGGAGAAATAGTTGAGTTTTAAATTAATGCCCGGATGGTATGGGCTGGGAGTCTGTGCACTCCCACCCCGGTTGAGACTCCTCACTGGCTGTGCGAGGATCGAAGGATGAAGACCAGCCCCCGCTCTGTCGCACGCTCCGTTGAGCGCTCTGCAGCCTCCCGCCGCACCGCCGTGCTCGCCAAGACCCTGACCGCATCGGCCCTGGCGGTGACACTGGCACTGACCGGCTGCACTTCGGGCACCAGCTCGAACGACAGCGGCAACGACGCTGCCAACGCGACGAACGGCACCGGCGGCGCCCAGGCCTCGGCCGCGGCGGAGCCCACCGAAACCCAGGACCCGACGGCCCTGAAGCCGGGCACCAACCACAGCTATGCGGCGGACGAGGCCGGCTACGTCTACAAGTCCAAGGACGTCCACGACTGGCTGTGGGGCAAGAAGAAGGAATCGAAGACCTACCCGAAGAAGAAGATCGCCTTCCTGACCTTCGACGACGGCCCCACGAACACCACCCCCAAAGTGCTCAAACAGCTGAAGAAGAATGACGTGCCCGCCACCTTCTTCGTCATCGGCGGGGAACTGGGCGTCGAGCGCAAGGGCAGCCCCGCCCACCTCAAAGACGAGATCGCCGCCGGCCACTCCGTCGCGATCCACAGCTACAGCCATAACTTCCACAAGCTCTACCCCGGCCGGGTTGCCAAGCCCAAGGCCATCGTCAAGGAATACGAGAAGACCCTGGCCAATCTGCGCGAGGCCGTCGATCCCGAACTCAACACCCACACCTGGCGCTACCCCGGCGGCCACGGCTGGAACGGGATGAAGCCCGCGGACAAGGCCCTGAATGCCAAGGGCATGAACTGGATCGACTGGAACTCGGAGAACGGCGACGGCACGGATACCGCCTCCTCGACCGGATCCGGCCGCGCTCAGCGGGCCCTGTCCACGATCGGCACGGACACGCGCGTGGCCGTCATCCTGATGCACGACTACAAGGACAATGAGCCGACCGTCGATTCGATCACCCCGGTGGTCAAGCGCTTGAAGAAGCTGGGCTTCGAATTCGGCGTGATGGATTGAGCTGTTGGATGGGGCCAAGGACTGAGGGGGCGGGCCGTGGTGATGGACTGGTGTGACGCAGGTCAGTGCCGGGTGGTTGACTAGAGATATGCCCATAACGCGCAAAATCCTCGAAGTCGCAGACAGCACCCCCGATCTGCCCGCCATCGTCGGCCCCGCCCCGGGCGAATCCCTGAGCTATGCGCAGCTCGTGACCGATTCCGCGCACATGTTCAAATCCGTGTCCATGCTGCATGCCGAACAGTCCGATCCCCCTGCCCCCGCTCCCGAAACCGGCGGCATCCCCATCACCGCCGTCAGCCTCAAATCCGCCTACCACTCTGCGCGCATCGTCGCGGGTCTGGCCGGCTTCCGCGCGGTCTCGGCAACGGTGGACCCGCGCTGGCCCATGGAGCACCAGGTCCACGTCATCACCTCGACGGGAATCGGCTTGGTCATCACGGACAGCCCGGACCTGCCCGCGGCCCTGGCCAACGCCGGATGGACCGGCACTGCGATCAGCCTCAAGGAATTCCACTCCCACGAATCCCAGTGGGTCGACGGATTCGACGACCTGGCTCAGCCCACGGTGCGCGACGGCGCAGAGCCCTTCCTCATGCTCTTCTCCTCCGGCACCACCTCGGCGCCCAAGGCCTTCCTGAAGACCAGAGAACAGTATCGCAACAACTTCGCCGTGTCCTCGGCGTATCTGGAACCGGACCCACAGGTGCAGACCCTGGCACCCGGCCCCATGTCCTACAGCCTGACGCTCTACGCGCTGATCGAATGCCTGGCCTCGGGCGGCAGCATCCACGTGGCCGACGAATTCGCGCCCATCGAAATCGGCACGCGGATCGCCCAGGAGAAGATCTCCCGGATCGTCGCAGTCCCCGCCGTGGTCCAGGGCCTGGCCGCCGCAGCCCTGCGCGACCCTGAGCGCTTCACCAGCGTCAACCTCATGGTGGTGGGCGGGGCGAACCTGTCCGCCCGCACCCGCGACCTGGTGGGCGCAGCGCTGCCCGACGCCCGCCTCGTCAGCTACTATGGCGCTGCCGAACTGGGCTTCATCGGTGACTCCCGCGACGGCGACGGCACGCTCATCAGCATCTACGACGGCATCAAGGTGCAGATCCGCGATCCCAAACTGGCCCTGAGCGACGGCCCCGCAGCGGTCCTGCCGGACGGAGAACTGGGCGAGATCTGGATCTCCGGCGGCGCCGTGTCCGACGGCTACGTCTCCTCGACCAGCTCCGAACACCTGCGCGACGCCGCCGGCTGGGGCACCGTGCACGATATGGGCCGGACCGTCGACGGCAAGATCAGCCTGGCCGGGCGCGCCGGCGACATCATCGCCACCGGCGGCCACAAGGTGTCCCTGCCGGAAGTCGAGCGGGCCTTCGAAACCCTGGCAGGCCTCAACACAGTGTGCGCGGTCGCCCTGCCGAGTGAGTCCCTGGGTCAGATCGTGGCCCTGGCGATCGAGGAACGCGTGTCCCACTCCAAGGTCGGCAAGTCCTCGACCTTCCCCTCGAAGTCCGAGCTCATCATGCACGCGCGCGCCAATCTGGCCCCGCAGTTCGTACCGCGCCGCTGGTACAAGATCGACAAACTGCCGCGCACCGTGGGCGGCAAGATCCGCCGCGGCGCCACCGCCGAACTCATCGTGCTGGCCGAATCCGGCGGCCACGATGCCGACCAGCTGGGGGTGCAGCGGATTTGAGCGAACTCCGCGAAGTCGTCGTCACGGGCCTGGGGGCCATCACCCCCTCGGGCATGACCCCCGGCGCCCTGTGGGACGCCGTGCGCTCCGGCCGCAGCGCGATCACCCGTCTGGACGACGATCCGGAATTCGCGGATCTGGCCGTGCGGATCGGCGGCCGGGTCACCGGCTTCGACGCCGAGGCCGTGCTCACCCGCCAGCAGGCCCGCCGGGTGGACGCCGTGGTCGCCTGGGCCGTGGCCGCCGGTGACCAGGCCCTGGCACAGGCCCTTTCGCGGGCCCTGGGCCCGGGCGATCGCCTGAACTCGAAAGCGTCGGACGGTGCCGCCGAGGCCCCGTCCGGGTATGCGCCGCTGGGCCCCAAACCAGCCCTGGACCTGCCCTGGGACCCACAGCGCATCCAGGTCACGGTGGGCACCGGCTCCGGCCCCGTGCGCGCCATGCAACAGGCCACCCGACTCCTCGACGCCGAAGGCCCCCGCCGCGTGCCGCTGAGCCTGGCAATGCACGGCGCCCCCGATTCCGCCGCCGCCGTCATCAGCCAGCGCCACGGAATCCAGGGCCCGGCGGACTCGGTCAGCGCCACCTGCGCATCGGGAACGGTGGCCCTGGGCCGGGCACTGCGCACCATCCGCCACGGCTACGCCGATGCCGTGCTGGTCGTGGGCATGGAGGACTGCCTGGGCCCGGTCAACCTGTCATCGAACGCGAACCTGCGGGCCCTGGCCAGCGGCTGCGAGGACGACCCCGCCGCCGCCAGCCGGCCCTTCGCCGCAAACCGCCGGGGCTTCGTCATGAGCCAGGGAGCTGCCGCGATCCTAGTGGAATCCGCCTCATCCGCAGCCTCCCGCGGCGCCCGCGCCTTGGCCCGGATCACCGGCTTCGGCGACAGCTCGGACGCCTTCCACCCGACGGCCCCGCACCCCGATGGCCGGGGTGCGGCCCAGGCGATGCACCGTGCCCTCGCCGATGCCGGCCTGGCACCCGCGGCAATCGGGCACATCAACGCGCACGGGACCTCGACCGCGGCCGGGGATGCCGCAGAACTGGCCGCCGTGACCACCGTGTTCGGGACAGATGCACCGCCGATCAGCGCGACCAAGTCCTCGACCGGCCATCTGCTGGGCGCCGGCGGCGTGGTCGAGGCGATCATCGCCATCGCCACCCTGGAAGACCAGCTGCTGCCGCCGACGATCAACCTGGCCCAGCCCGATCTTGCCTTCGCGGATCTCGACCTGGTCACCGCGGCCCGGCGCGTCGAGCACCTGGACCATGTGCTGTCGAACTCCTTCGGCTTCGGCGGGCACAACGCCTCGCTCGTGCTCTCGCGCATATGACCGTGTCCATGAACCCATAAACACCCCACCCATCCCTCGAATCCACTCCTCGAAACAGTGAAGGAAACACCATGACCGACCGCGAAGCCCGCCACGCGGAACTCGCCGAAACCTACCTGCCCGACGACCTGTTGGAGACCCTGCGTTCACGCGCTGCGGACTACGACGCGCAGAACACCTTCTTCTTCGCTGACCTGGACGACCTGCGGGCCCAGGGTTATCTGACCCTGTTCGTACCGGAGGAATTCGGCGGCCCCGGCCTGAGTCTGAACCAGGTGGCGCGCCTGCAGACCCGCCTGGCCACCGCAGCGCCCGGCACTGCGCTGGCCATCAACATGCACCTCATGTGCACGGGTGTGGCCCATGCGCTGCGCGCCCGCGGTGATCACTCCCTGGACTGGGTGCTGCAGGAGGCCGCCGCGGGCGAGGTCTTCGCCTTCGGCATCAGCGAACCGTCCAACGACTGGGTGCTACAGGGCGCCAATACGCGCGCAGTCCCCATCACCTCGGGCCCGGACGCAGGCGGGTACGCGCTGTCGGGCGTGAAGATCTTCACCTCGCTGTCGCCGGCGTGGACGCGCCTGATCGTCCACGCGACCGACGACTCCGACCCGGACGATCCGCGTCTGGTCTACGGCTTCCTGGACCGCCCCGGTGCGCTGGGTGGCAAGCTGTCCGGCACCGCGGAATCCCTGCCGGGCGTGACGACCTCGGAGGACTGGGACGTGCTGGGCATGCGCGCCTCACAGTCGCGCGCCACCATCCTCGACGGCGCAGTGATGCGCCCCGACCGGATCGCCCGGACCATGGAGCCGGGGCGGGCCGCCGGCAAGGATCTGCTGGTCTTCGGGATCACCGTGAACTTCCAGCTGCTCATTGCATCTGTCTACGCCGGGGTGGCCCGCCGCGGCCTGGAACTGGGCGCGGCAGCGCTGCGCCGCCGCAAGTCCGCCAAGGGCGGTACCACCCTGGCCGAGGTCGGGGAATGGCGGGTGCGCCTGGCCGATGCCGCGATGGCCCAGATGCCGGTGAATGCGCAGATCGACGCCTATACGCGTGACTTCGACGAACTGACCGACCACGGGGCGGGCTGGCCGCAGCGCCTGCTGACTGCGCGGATCAACGCCGGCACCCAGGCCCGCCGGGCCACGGAGACCGCGCTGATCCTGGGCGGTGGCGCCTCGTTCAACGCCTCCGGCGAGGCCGCGCGCCTGTACCGGGACGCCGCAGCCGGGATCTTCCACCCGGCCCCGGAGGATTCGGCCCGCGCGCTCTTCGCCGCAGCCTGGCTCGACGACTGAGTGCTGAACTCTGCCGACTCAGTCGGCAGCGGCCCGTGCCCTGCGCGCCCTCACCCGCGCCGGCCCCAGATGCAGATGGGGTTCGGCCGTGGGATCCCCGCGCAGAATCCGCCTGTCGTCCGTGTAGTCCTCGGGCACGGTCCAGGGGAATTCCAGGCCGGCCCGCGGCATGGTGTCCTGTGCCCGCTGCACATAGCCCGCGGCGAAGGTGTTCATCGGAGTCAACTCGGTGCCCGCGGCCGGCGCATCGGGTACCGCCACATCGGCCCCGCGTTCGTCCATCGCCGCCAACAGGCGCAGCCAATAGCGGCACAGCGGCCCCAGCTTGAGCGTCCACGAATTGTTCAAATACCCCATGGCGAACAGGAAGTTCGGCACCCCGCTGAGCATGCAGCCGCGATAGGCGACGGTCGCCGGCAGGTCCACCGCCCGCCCGTCGACGCTCATCCGGATCCCGCCGAATTGGATGAGTTCGAGTCCAGTCGCCGTGATGATGATGTCGGCCGGCAACACCCTCCCGGAGGACAGCCGGATGCTGTCGGGGACGAAGGTGTCGATCGTGTCGGTGACGACATCGGCTGCGCCGGCGCTGATTGCCTGGAACATATCGGCTCCCGGCACGAAGCACAGGCGCTGTTCCCACGGGTTGTAGCTGGGGCTGAAGTGTTCGTCGATCGGATAATCCGCCGGCAGGGCCTCGGCATTGGCCGCGCGGATGTAGGCGCGCATCTCATCTGGATGGTCCTGGGCGTTGCGCCACACCATGCGCTGGGTGACGATGTGCCGGTAGCGCGTCGCTCTGGCTGCCAGCGGCGCGGGCAGCCAGCGCTGCAGGCGGACATCGGCGGGGTCCTCGGTCATGGTCGGCAGGACGAAGGTGGGGGAGCGCTGCAGCATTGTCACGTGCGCCGCCGCCCCGGCGCGAACGCCCGACGCGGCACTGTCCGCCGCGCTCGCACCCGACGGGCCGGTGGCACCTGCCGCAGCTGCGTCATCCCCGGCCGAGGCCTTGGCCCCGGTATCCGCGCTGTAGCCGGCCAGGGCGGGTACCAGGGTGACGGCGGTGGCGCCGCTGCCGATCACCACGACCCGCTTGTCCGCGTAGTCCAAGTCCTCCGGCCAGTCCTGCGGATGGACGATGGTGCCGGCGAAGTCGTCCTGGCCGGGGAAACTGGGTGAGTGCCCGCGGTCGTGATCGTAGTAGCCGGAGGCGCTGACGAACCAGCGGGCGGTGACCGTGATGGTCTGCCCGGCGCGTTCGGCGGTGATGGTCCAGCGCGCGCTTTCGGAATCCCAGTCGGCCGCCAGCACCTTGGTGTTGTAGACGATGTGCTCGTCGATGCCGTATTCGGCGGCGGTGTCGCGGATGTAGCTGCGGATCAGCCCGCCGGCGGCGATCGCATTGGACCGGCTCCAGGGCCGGAACTCGTAGCCGAAGGTGAACAGGTCGGAATCCGAGCGGATGCCGGGATAGCGGAATTTGTCCCAGGTTCCCCCGGATTCCGCCCGTGCCTCGAGGATCAGGAAGTCGTCCTGGGGGCGCTCGCGGGTCAGATAGCAGGCGGTGCCGATCCCGGACAGGCCGGCGCCGACGATGAGGACGTCGACGGAAACGGGGATGGGGACAACGTCATTGTTGTGAGTCATCTCACGATTGTATCCGGTGTTCGGGGGCCGCCGCCCGGCCGGACCGGGCTGGACCATACCGGCCCGGCCCGGGTGGCGGCTGTGCTCAGCCCTTGTACTCCACCGGAGTGCGCGGGGTGTACTCCGAGCGGTCGGTGTCCACGGTCAGGGTGACGGAGGAGTCCCGGTTGGGCACGCAGAAGCCGATGGTCTTCGACTTCTTCTCACCGGGCTCCATCGGGTCGATGTCCTGCAGCCCGTTGATCTTGTGGTCCTCATCGTGGGTGTCGGTCACCTCGGTGGCGGTGTCGTCGAGCCCATCGGAGTTCTCGTAGGTCAGGCTGTAGGTCGTGTCCTCGGCCGCATCGTAATCATCGTCCGTGTCGTTGACATAGGTCAGCTTGTACAGGCGGACCGGATCGCCGGTATGGCAGTCATCGGCCTTGCCCTTCTTGTGCAGCTTCTCGGTGCCGTTCGTCTTCACCGTCAGTTTGAGCCCATCGTCGAATTCGACCGTGTCGCCGAACTTCGCCTTGTGGTCATCGCCGCGCGAGACCGTGGGTGCGGGGGTCAGGTCGTCTCCGGTCTTCGTCGGTGAGGTGCCGGTACCGCAACCGGATAGGACGAGTGCCAGGAGGCCCGTGGCGGCGAGGGGGAGGACTGACAGAGCGGACTTCTTCAAACCGGCTGACTCCTGATAGCAGATGATACGCAGATGGGATTCGATACAGAACTGTATTTCAATACAGAAGTGTATCGAACCCCGAGTGCTAAGCGGAATCCCGGGTTCGCCGGGTGGTTCAGTGGATACCTCAGGTGACGGCGCCGCGCCTGCGGTACTCCGGGGTGTCCCACAGCTTGTCGTCGAGCACCTCGCGCAGCACCTCCACCGCGTCCCAGACATCCGCATAGCTCAGGTACAGCGGAGTGAAGCCGAAACGCAGCACCTCGGGCTCGCGGTAGTCCCCGATCACCCCGCGGGCGATCAGGGCCTGCATCACCGCGAAGCCCTCCGGATGAGCGATGCTCACCTGGGCGCCGCGTTCGGCGTGCTCCTCCGGGGTGACCAGGGTCAGCGGATGTTCGGCCAGGCGCTCGCGGACCAGGCGGATGAACAGGTCCGTCATCGCCAGGGACTTCGCGCGCACCGCCGCGATGTCCGCGCCGGCGGCGATGTCCAGTCCCAGTTCGGCCACCGACATGGACAGCATCCCCTGCGTTCCGGTCAGATACCGTCTGACGTCATCGGCCGGGGCGTACTCCGGGGACATGGCGAACGGCGCGGTGTGACCCCACCAGCCGGACAGGGGTTGGGAGAACCTGTCCACGTGCTCCGGGGCGACCCAGAGGAACGCGGGTGATCCCGGACCGCCGTTGAGGTACTTGTAGGTGCACCCGACGGCGAAGTCGGCGCCGTCGGCGCGCAGGGCGATCGGCAGGGCCCCTGCCGAATGACACAGGTCCCACACCGTCAGAGCGCCGGCGGCGTGCGCGGCCCGGCTCACCTCGGCCATCGGGAACAGCCTGCCGGTGCGGTAGTTGACGTGCGTGAGCACGATCAGTGCCGCGTCCTCGGGAACCGGGCGGGAACCATCGCCCCAGGCCACGACTTCGGCGTCGTCGACCAATTCGACCCGGTAGGGTGCGGCGCCGGCCGGCACCGATTCCCAGGTGTCCAGTTCGGCGGCTCCGCCGGCCCGGCCCTGGTTGAGCTGTTCGGCCAACCCGGTCAGGATGTAGATATCGGAGGGGAAGTTCTCGCGCTGAGTGTAGATGGTGCGCTTGTCCGGGTGGTCGGACGCCTGGATCCGCAATGCCGCCGCCGCGGTCTTGAACAGGTTGACCGAGGTCGTGTCCGTGACTACGGCCGTCCCCTCGGCCCCGCCCAGGAGTCCCGCCACCTTGTCGCCCAGGCGCGCGGGCAGTTCGAACCAGCCGGCGTCGTTCCAGGAGCGGATCAGGCCGGTGCCCCATTCCCCCTCGATCACCCGGCGCGCCACCTCGAGTGCGCCGGCGGGCTTGGGCCCCAGGGAGTTCCCGTCCAGGTAGATGACCCCGGCCGGCAGCTCGAAGGTGTTCCGTACGCCCGCCAGCGGGTCCGCCGCGTCGAGGGCCAGCAGATCCGCGCGGGTCAATGGCGTGTTGTTCATAAGAGTCCTTTCGCGTGTCTCACCTCACTCTATGCTGTCGGTACGATTGTTCTGGGCCGTCCACGGCCCGATATCGCAAACTTTGAGAGGACAACCGTGTCTGTCAGCCCGGAGACAACCAGCAAGCCCAATCCGATCGCCCAGTACGCGGCCGCGGAGTCCTCCGCCGGCGCCGCGCTCAAGGAGACCGCCCGGACCGCGGCGGAGGCGCTACGCGAGGCGACCGTGGCATTGAGCCACGCGATCCACGCGGAGCCGGAGACGGCCTATCAGGAGTTCAAGACCGCGGACAAGCTCGTGGCCTATATCGAGGGCCAGGGCTTCACCGTGGAGCGCGGAGTCGCGGACCTGGACACCGCCTTCACCGCGACCAAGGGAACCGGCGAGCTGGTCATCGGAATCTGCTCGGAGATGGATGCCCTGCCCGAGGTGGGCCACGCCTGCGCGCACAATATGATCGGCTCCTCCGGCGTACTGGCTGCGGCGGTTCTGGGCGGCCTGGCCGATGAACTGGGGATCACCGTCAAGCTGTTCGGCACTCCGGCCGAGGAGCTGGGCGCGGGCAAGGTCTTCATGCTTGAGCGCGGGGCCTTCGACGGAGTGCACGCGGCGATGATGGTCCACCCCGGCACCGACGAGGAGTCCCGCCACTTCACGCGCGCCATCAACGACTACGAGGTCCTCTACCACGGCAAGACCGCGCATTCGGCCGGTGCGCCGTGGAACGGCATCAACGCCGGCGACGCCGTGACGGTGGCGCAGGTTGCGATCGGCCTGCTGCGCCAGCACCTGCGCCCCGGCAATCTGCTCCACGGCATCGTGACGAAGGCGGGCGAGGCCCCCAACATCGTCCCCGGCGAGTCCAGCATGTACTACAACGGTCGGGCCAATACGATGGAGGAGCTCGAGGAGCTCAAGCTGCGCCTGTTCAAGTGCTTCGAGGCCGGGGCCACGGCCACCGGCTGCTCGTTCGAGATCAAGGAGGACTGGCCGGCGTACTCGGAGTTCCGCAATGACTACCCCTTCTCCGCGACCTATCAGCGTAATGCCGAGGCCCTGGGGCGGACCTTCGACAATGCCGATGAGGCGTACCTGAAGGAGAAGGCCGGCTCGACGGACATGGCGAACATCTCGCTGCTCATCCCGACGATCCACCCCTCGGTGCGCTTGAACGCCGGCGGGGCGGGCAATCACCAGCCGGAGTTCGCCGCCTACACCGTGACCGAGGAAGCCGACGAGGCGATGTGGGAGTCCGGACTGGCGATGGCCTGGACCGCGATCGATCTGGCTCTGGATCCGCAGCAGCGCGAGCGCCTGCTGTCGACCCGGATCGACCACACGACGGAAACCGGAGTAGCCCACAGCTGACCGATTCCATACATTCGGGTTCCACCACCCGGGGAATTCCACGATAAGGGAAGTGCGCGTTATTCTCGAAAACTCGTGGGATACCCCGGGTATTTATCTTGTATCTATGCATAACCCCAGGTCAGGATGGTTGCGAAATGGGATGTGAGCGTTCGCACTAGCTCTCGGTTAAGTGTTTCATGTGTTTTGGTTGTATTGTCGCTTAACGTTTTAGTCGGATATCGGCGACCCCGGTATCCCACCGCGTCGGTGCGGCACATCCGCACATATGGACACATGAGGACATAGGAGTCACGTATGCACACATTCGCCCCGGAGGTGGCGCCCGTCGGAGACAGTCTGTTTCTGTCCGCCCTGGTCGGCATCATCCCCCTGCTGGTCTTCTTCGTCATGCTCGCCGTCTTCCGCACGCGCGCGCAGACCGCCGGCGCCGCGGCACTGGTCGTGGCCATCGTGGTCGCGATCTTCGGCTTCAAGATGCCGGCCGATTTCGCCCTGCTCTCGGCCACGCAGGGTGCGGCCTTCGGCCTGGTCCCCATCCTCTACATCGTCATCATGGCGATCTGGCTCTACGGCCTGACGGTGCGCTCCGGCCGGTTCGAGGACCTGCGCTCGATCTTCGACCTGGTGGGCCACGGCGACATCCGCGTCCAGGCGATCCTCATCGCCTTCTGCTTCGGTGGCCTGCTCGAGGCCCTGGCCGGCTTCGGCGCCCCGGTGGCGATCACCGCCACCATGCTCATGGCCCTGGGCGTCAAGCCCCTGAAGGCGGCTACCACCGTGTTGGTCGCCAACACCGCTCCCGTGGCCTTCGGTGCGATCGCCACCCCGATCACCACGGCAGCCCAGCTGTCGGGTCTGCACGCCGAACACATCGGTGCGATTGTCGGACGCCAGTCCCCGCTGCTGGCCTGGTTCATCCCGTTCCTCCTGCTGTTCCTGCTCGATGGCATCAAGGGCATCAAGCAGCTGTGGCCGTTGACCCTGGTCGTCGGCGTGTGCTTCTCCGTGGCCCAGTACTTCTGTGCGAACCACTTCTCCTATGAACTGACCGATATCGTCGCGGCCCTGGTCGGCATGGCCGTGGCCGTGATCTTCATGATGTTCTTCAAACCCAAGGGCGCAGACGAGGCCCGCGAGCGCATGGGCATCGAGAAGCCGAAGGCCGCCGAGAAGCTCTCCGGCGCGCGGATCTGGCTGGCCCTGTTCCCCTATATCCTGCTGGTCGTCGTGTTCGGCGTGGCCAAGCTGGTGCCGGCAGTGGCCGCGGGTCTGAAGGCCACCGATGCGCATATCCCGTGGCCGGGTCTGGCCAAGGGGCTGGTGGATGCCGACGGCAATCCGTTGAAGTCCGGTGTGTTCGAACTTCCGTGGCTGTCCTCTCCGGGTTTCCTGCTGTTGCTCACCGGTGTGATCGTCACGATCGTGTACTCCGTGTGCAGCTCCGGAGATAGGTTCACCCTGACGCCTGCCGAGGGCGTCAAGGAGCTGGGCGCGACCATTGTGAAGATGGGCGGGGCGATCCTGACGATCGTGCTGGTGCTGGCGCTGGCCTATGTCATGAACTTCTCCGGCCAGACGAAGTCGGTCGGCGTGTTCCTGGCCCAGACCGGCCCGATGTTCGCGCTGCTCTCGCCGGTGCTGGGCTGGATCGGCACGGCGGTGACCGGTTCGGACACCTCGGCCAATGCGCTGTTCGCCTCGCTGCAGAACACCGCGGCGACCGGTGCGGGGATTGATCCGAACCTGACGGTGTCCGCGAACACCACCGGCGGCGTGGTCGGCAAGCTGATCAGCCCGCAGAATCTGGCGATCGCCGCGACCGCGGTGAACCTGCCGGGGCAGGAGGCGACGATTCTGCGCAAGGTGCTGGGCTGGTCGGTCGGCCTGTTGGCGCTGCTGTGCATCATCGTCTACCTCCAGTCGACCCCGGTGCTGGGCTGGATGATCTCAGGGCTGAACTGAGGGGCTGAGACGGACCGCCCCGCGGGCGCACCTCCTGTCGTAGGCTGGGCGTGCGGGGCCATCGACCATCCGGTGGGAAGCCACCCGGTCGGCGGCCCCGCGGGCTATCACGCGACACCCTGAAACACGATGAAGTGGAAACACAATGAAGGAGGACGCCTGTGAGCTTCCGATTCCGTCCCGCCTGGCTGTTCGTCCCCGGCGACCGTCCCGACCGTTATGCGAAGGCCGCCGACCGCTCCGATGTCACCATCATCGACCTCGAGGACGCGGTGGCGCCGGCCGATAAGCCCGTCGCCCGTACCGCCCTGCGCGAGGCCGTGGCCGCGGAGACGCAGGCCGCGCTGGCTGCGCAGGCCTCGGGTGAGAAGCAGAAGGCGGCCGTCACCGCAGCCGGCCTGGTCTACCCGGCCGGCTGTCTGTCGCCCGAGCGCACCGTGATCAGGGTCAATGCGCGTGACACCGAGTTCTTCGCCGCAGACGCGCAGCTGTTGGAGGAACTGCCCTATACGCACGTGATGCTGCCGAAGACGGAATCTCCGGCGGATGTGCGCGCGCTGGCGGACTACCAGGTGGTGGCGATGATCGAAACGGCCGCAGGCACCCTGCGCGCGGCCGAGATCGCGGCCGAACCGAACGTCATCGCCCTGTTCTGGGGTTCGGAGGACCTGGTCGCGGGACTGGGCGGGACCTCGAGCCGCGGGCCCGACGGCGGCTATCGCGCGGTGGCCACGCACGTGCGCAGCCACAGCCTGCTGGCGGCCAAGGCCGCCGGCAAGCTGGCGCTCGACTCGATCTGGTCGGACATCGAGGACCTCGACGGTCTGCGCGCGGAGGCCCTGGACGCGGCGGAGTCGGGCTTCGACGCGAAGGTGTCGATCCATCCCGCACATGTGCCGGTGGTGCGCGAGGCCTTCGCACCGACTTCCGCACAGCTGGAGTGGGCGAGGGCGGTGACCGAACTGGCTGCGTCCTCGCAGGGGGCCTTCGCCTATCAGGGCAAGATGATCGATGCGCCCCTGCTCAAGCACGCCGCACGGGTCCTGGAGCGGGCGGGGGAATAGGCCCGGCTTCGGCCGGACCGGGTGCGGGGGCGCGTGCCGCCTCGGCACCCGGCGCCGTGGGCTCCTCCTCTATTCTTGAAAGATGATGAGAAGCCGCGACCGCGCCGTGTCCGAACAGATCGAAATCGCCCTGGAGGCCGCGGAGCGCGGCGACGGCACCATCCCCATCGTCGAGGCGGGCGACCCTATCCTGCGCCAGCCCACCGTGCCCTTCGACGGGCAGGTCGACGACGATGTGCTGCTGCAGCTGCTGTTGGCCATGCGCCTGACCGTCAGGTCCGCGCCCGGCGTCGGCCTGGCCTGCCCACAGGTGGGCATCGGCCTGCGCCTGGCAGTGGTCGAGGACCCTGCCACCGTGCCCGAGGACGTCGCCCGGGTGCGCGAACGCGAACTGCTGCCCTTCACCCCGCTGATAAATCCGGAGTACCGCGATGCCTCCGGCGAGCTCGCGTCCTTCTACGAGGGCTGCCTGTCCGTACCCGGATACCAGGCCGTGGTGCCGCGCCACCGGAAGATTATCCTGTCGGCCCAGGACAATGAGGGCACCGCCTACGAGCGCGAGGTCACCGGCTGGTCGGCGCGGATCGTCCAACACGAAACCGATCACCTCGACGGGATCCTGTACCTGGATCGGGCCGAGATGCGCTCGCTGGCGACGAATGAGCAGGTGGCGCGCTGGTGGAACCAGCCCGACGCGCAGGCCGCCGCCCTGGCTCTGGGCTTCGAGCTGCCGGACACCCCGATCATGTGACCTGGCCTACCCCTGGTGCGGTTCCGTGGGTAGCCTGGGGCATACAATCCTGTCCTACACACTTTCGGCGTCCGACTCCAACGGTCGGGCAGTCGCGCCCCCATGGAAAGGCTTCCCCATGTCCTCACTGTTTCGCACCAAGACGGTGGAACAGAGCATTGCAGAAACCGAGGAGCCGGAACACGCGCTGAAGAAGAACCTCTCCGCTTTGGACCTGACGGTCTTCGGGGTGGGCGTTACGATCGGCGCCGGTATCTTCGTGCTCACCGGTACGGCCGCCGCGACCAAGGCCGGGCCCGCGCTGGTCCTGTCCTTCGTCATCGCCGGCATCGTCTGTGCCCTGGCGGCCCTGTGCTACGCCGAACTGGCTTCGACGGTGCCGGTGGCCGGTTCCGCCTATACCTTCGCCTATGCGACCCTGGGCGAGTTCATCGCCTGGATCATCGGCTGGGATCTGATCCTGGAGTTCACCCTGGGTTCGGCCGCGCTGGCCACGTCGTTCAGCCAATATCTGGCGATAGTCCTGGAGAAGACTCCGTTCGCAATACCCGAGGCGATAGCCACGGTCGAGGGCGGGTTCGTCAATCTGCCCGCCGGGCTGCTGATCATCGGCCTGATCTTCGTCCTGGTCTCCGGGGTCAAGCTCTCCAGCCGGATCAACCTGGTCATCACCGGCATCAAACTGGTGGTTGTGGCGATCGTCGTGATCGCCGGGCTGTTCTTCGTCAAGGCGAGCAACTGGGTGCCCTTCATCCCGCCGGCCGAGGCGCCGGCCGCCGCCGAGGGCGGGCTGATGCACCAGCCCATGGTCCAGGCGCTCTTCGGCATGCAGCCCAGCACCTTCGGGGTCGGCGGCATCTTCGCCGGGGCCGCGATCGTGTTCTTCGCCTTCATCGGCTTCGACGTCGTCGCCACCACCGCCGAGGAGGTCAAGAACCCGCAGAAGGATCTGCCGCGCGGCATCATGGCGTCCCTGGCGATCGTCGTGTTGCTCTACATCTTCGTCACCTTCGTCATCACCGGCATGCAGAGCTACAAGGACATCGACGCGGAGGGCGGAGCGCCCATGGCCGCGGCCTTCCAGGCCGTCGGGATGGATTCGATGGCGACGATCATCGCGATCGGCGCCTGCATCGGCCTGATCGTCGTGGCGATGATCCTGTTCATGGGCCAGACCCGCGTGGGCTTCGCGATGGCGCGCGACGGCCTGCTGCCCCAGTGGTTCTCGAAAACAGGTGCGAAGGCCAAGACCCCGTACCGGCTGACCATCTGCACCGGCATCATCATCGCCATCATCGCGGCCTTCGTACCGCTGTCCACCCTGTCCGAGATGGTCAACATCGGCACCCTGGCCGCCTTCGTGGTCGTGTCGATCGGCGTGATCGTGCTGCGCCGCACCCGGCCGGACCTGCAGCGCTCCTTCAGGGTCCCGTGGGTTCCCGTCCTGCCGATCCTGTCGGTCATCGCCTGCCTGTGCCTCATGATGAACCTGCCGATGGACACCTGGCTGCGCTTCGTGGTGTGGCTGATCATCGGTGTCGTCGTCTACTTCACCTGGTCGCGCGGGCACTCCCGCCTGGGCCGTGCGGAGAAGGCCGGGAAGGCCGCGCGGGCCGGGAAGGCGGAATAACCGGGCCCACCCGCGCCGTTGACCTGCACGTGAGAACTCTGACTTTGGCCGCAGGCTGTTTCTGGTGCTTGGACGCCGTCTACCGCAACACGGTGGGCGTGGTGGACGTGGAATCCGGCTACATCGGCGGGACCCTGCCGGACCCGGACTATCGTGCCGTGTGCACGGGGGCCACCGGGCACGCCGAGGCCGTGCGCGTGACCTTCGACGAGGAACAGGTGCCAGAGGACGTCATCCTGGGCGAGTTCTTCACCGGGCACGACCCGACGAGCCTGAACCGGCAGGGCAACGACGTGGGCACGCAGTACAGGTCCGCGATGTTCTATGTAGACGAGGCCCAGCGCGAACACTTCCAGGCCGCGATCGACACATGGCAAGAACTCTACGAGCGCCCCATCGTGACCAGCCTGGAACCGATGAGCACGTTCTACCCTGCCGAGGAATATCACCAGGACTTCTACAACCGCAATCCGTTCAACGGCTACTGCACCTTCATCATCGATCCGAAAGTCGCCCACGCCCGCCGGCAGTGGGCCGACTGGATGAGGTGAGTACTGCCCCCGGTACGATGGATCCGCCCCACCTCCAGATCCATTCCATCCGGCCGCAGTGCCCGAAAGGACCATCGTTTTGTCCAGTGTCCCCCCTCCTCCTCCCCACGACCCGTCGAATCCGAACCAGTTCCCCACATCGAATGACCCGGCAAGCTACCCCGCAGGCGGCTACCCGGCCGCACCCGTAGCCGGTGGTCCCGTAGCGCAGGGTGAGAAGTCCTTCGTCGTCACCTGGCTGCTGGCGCTGCTGCTGGGCAGCTGGGGCATCGACCGGTTCTACCTGGGCAAGATCGGCACGGGCATCGTCAAGCTCATCACCGCCGGTGGTCTGGGTATCTGGACCCTGGTCGACATCATCCTGGTGCTGTGCGGCAAGACCCGCGACAGCCGGGGCGGCGAACTGGCCGGCTACCAGCAGAACAAGCGGATCGGCTGGATCGTCACCATCATCTGGTGGGGACTGGGCGTCGTGATCGGCATCGTCACCTCGATCGTCGTTGCCATCTCCATGGCGGCCGCGGTCAGCGAGCAGTCGTCCGGCTTCGACGATCCCATCGCGCCGGCCAGCCAGGACCAGGCGGTCGGCGAGGACTCGGCCGACTCCGCCTCCGACGGCTACTCGGACACGGCGGCCGAGGACGCGGCAGATGCCGACGCCGGTTCCGACGCGGCAGCCGATGCGGCCTCGGACGAGGCCGCTGCCGACGCCGCCGGCTCCGACACGGGCTCCGATGCCGCGGCGGGCACCTCCTCGCAGCAGACGGCCCTGGACCGTGCGAACTCCTATCTGCGCACCGCGGCATTCTCCAAGAAGGGCTTGATCAAGCAGCTGGAGTTCGAGAAGATCTCCACCAAGGACGCCACCTGGGCGGCCAACCACGTGAACGTCGACTGGACCCAGCAGGCCGATAAGAAGGCCGCCGAATATCTGGACAGCATGGCATTCTCCAAGCCGGGGCTGCTCAAACAGCTGAAATTCGAGGAATTCACCGATGCCGAGGCCGATCACGGGGTGAAGTCCGTGGACGAGACCACGGACTGGAACGAGCAGGCTGCGAAGAAGGCGTCCGAGTACCTCAAGAGCACGAAGATGTCGCGTGAGCGGCTGATCGACCAATTGGAATTCGAGGGATTCACCTCGGAGCAGGCCAAGTACGGTGCCGACAAGGCCCTGAAGTAAGGACTCACATGGGTATCTTCGAAAACCCCACCCTGGCCACGATGGCCGCCCGGCGTTCGGTGTCCAAGGTCGGACCCGGTGCGCCGGGTGACGAGGAGCTGCGCGAACTCCTGGCAGCGGTCACCCCGGTGGCCGATCACAAGTCCCTGCGGCCCTGGCGCCTCATCACGCTGCGCGGCGATGAACGCCTCGGCCTGGGCCGGGCCCTGGACGCGGCCTCGGGTACGGAGCGGAAAGACGGCGAGGTCAATACCAAGCCCTTGCGCGCCGACCTGCTGATCGCGGTGGTGGCCCGCCATACGGAGAACCACAAGGTTCCCGAATGGGAGCAGCATGCGACCGCTGCGGGTGCGGCTCATCTGCTGGAACTGGCCCTGTGGGCCGCCGGCTGGGGCGTGATGTGGCGCAGCGGCCTGGCCGCCAACGCCCCCGAAGTCCGCGCCTACCATGGCCTCGACGACGATGAACTGCTCATGGGGTGGCTCTACGTGGGCACCATCGATCCGAAGTTCAAGCAGAAGCTGGCCGCCTCCAAGCGGGGGCCGCTGGATCCTGATCGGTTCCTGGGCCACCTGCCCGGCAGCGGGAAGTGAGCCCCAAGCCGGCCCGCAGTGCCAGGCCCCCGCTGCCGCCGCGCCCGCCGAAGGCGCCGTTGCCCCACCAGATCTGGGTGCTGGTGTCCGCGGCGTTCATCGTAGCCTTCGGGTTCGGCTTCGTCGCCCCCGTACTGCCGCAGTTCGCCGCGTCCTTCGACATGGGCATCATGGCCACGACGGTCGTCGTCAGCGCCTTCGCCCTGTTCCGCCTGGTCATGGCCCCGGCCTCGGGCCGTTTGCTCAACCGCTACGGTGAGCGCACCGTCTACATCGTGGGCATCGGGATCGTCGCGGTCTCGACGTACGCCTGCGGGTTCGCGCAGGACTACTGGCAGTTGTTGGTCTTCCGTGCGCTGGGTGGGATCGGCTCGTCGATGTCCACGATCTCGGCCACCGCGCTGATCATCCGGCTGGCCCCGCCCGCCGCGCGCGGGCGGGCCACGGGGATGTACGCGACCTCGTTCCTGCTGGGCAATATCGTGGGCCCGGTGGTGGGTGGACTGCTGGCCGGGTTCGGCATGCGGGTGCCGTTCTTCGTCTACGGCACCGGCCTGGTGATCGCGGCGGTGATCGTCCGGGTGCGCCTGGGCGACATCGGCGCCAAGCCGCGCCGGCCGCGCGACAGGCGGGTCGACATCGACGCCGAGGCACCTGCCGGGGCTGCGGCCTCGGGGCCTGTGGCCGCCGATCAGACGGCGGAGCGGCGGGAGGGCGCTGCGGCCGCGGCGCCCCTGCCGCCCATGCGCATTCACGAGGCCTGGCGCAACACCGCCTACCGCGCTTCGCTGGTGGGCGGGCTGGCCAACGGTTGGGCCGCACTCGGCGCCAGGACTTCGCTGTACCCGCTGTTCGTGGTGCAGGTGCTGCACGCGGACCATTCCGCGGCGGGTCTGGCCCTGACGATGTTCGCCATCGGCAACACGGCATCGGTGACGATGGTCGGCCGCTGGTCGGACCGGCACGGGCGCAAACCCTTCGTGGTGGCGGGCCTGGCGGTGCTGGCCGCCACGACCATCGCGATCGGATTCTCCGGCGTGCTGTGGGTGTTTCTGGCCCTGAGCCTGGTGGGCGGGGTGGGCGCGGGCATGCTCAACCCGGCACAGCAGGCGGCCGTGGCCGATGTGGTGGGTTCCAAGCGCGCGGCCGGCCGGGTCATCTCGCGCTTCCAGATGGCCCAGGATGCCGGCTCCATCTTCGGGCCGATCGTCGCCGGCTGGTTGGCCGACACCTTCGGCTATGCAGTGGCCTTCGGTGTCTCCGGCCTGATCGTGGTGGTCGCCCTGCTGGCCTGGGCACCGGCACGTGAAACGGCCCCACAGGTGGTGGGTGAAGCCCCGACCGTGACCCCTCCGAAATAACCCCGTCCTTCCGCTTGAGTTCCACTACTTACCGAAATGTTGAAAACCCCCTATGGGACCGTTCCCAATCAACATTTCGGTAAGTAGTGGAACTCTGTAAGGGCGGAGTGGGCGGCGCGCGGGGGACTGGGAATTCATCAGCCGGTGGGTGCCCGGCGGTTAGACTTCCCGTGTGCCCGGGGACTCCTGGCCGGGCCACTTCCCACGCAAGGAGACATCAGTGAACCTCGACCGCCGCAGGGCCCTGCGGCTGTTCGGTTCCGCGGGCGTGCTCAGCGCTGCCCTGGGGACCGTTCTGGCCGTCCGACCCACGTCGACCCAGCCCGCAGAAGCGGCCGGCACCCAATTCCGGGGCCTGTGGTTGTCGACGGTGGAGAACGTCGACTGGCCGGGGGATACGGGCCTGTCCGTATCCCGGCAGAAGTCGCAGCTGCGCGGCATTCTGGACCGTGCGCAGGCATACAGGTTCAACGCGATCATCGGCCAGGTGCGGCCCAATGCCGACACTTTCTGGCCCTCGAAGCTCGAACCCTGGTCCAAGTGGCTCACCGGGAAGGCGGGAAAGAACCCCGGCTACGACCCACTGGCCTACCAGATCGACCAGTGTCACAAGCGCGGCCTGGAATTCCATGCCTGGTTCAATCCGTTCCGGATCTGCTCGAGTGCGGATTTCAAGAAGCTGCCGGCATCCCATCCGGGCAAGAAGCACCCGTCGTGGACTGTGCGCTATGCGGGTTCCGTCTATTACAACCCCGGTCTGCCCGAGGTCCGGCGCCATGTCCGCAGCGTCGTCCTGGAGGTTGTGGGCCGCTACAAGATCGACGGGGTCCACTTCGACGACTACTTCTACCCCTATCCCGTGGACGGGAAGAAGTTCGACGACGACAAGGCCTTCAAGAAGCACGGTGGCGGCAAGAGCCGAGGCGCCTGGCGGAGGGCCAACATCACTTCCTTCGTCGCCGACATCCACAGCAGCGTCAAGCGGGTGCGCCCCGGAGTGCGATTCGGCATCAGCCCGTTCGGCATCTGGCGGAACAGGGAGAACGACTCACGTGGGTCGAACACCCACGGCGGCGAGTCCTACAGCGATAACTACGCAGACACATACGCCTGGATCAAAAAGGGGTACGTGGACTACGTCGTCCCGCAGCTGTACTGGAAACAGGGCTTCAAAGTGGCCGATTACAACACCCTGGCGCGCTGGTGGGCAGGGGTGGTCAAGGGCACGAAGGTCCGTCTGTTCATCGGCCAGGGGGCCTATCGTCTGGGCGAGGAGTTCGGGCGCAATGAGCTGGACAACCATCTGGGCTTCGATGCGAAGATCCCGCAGATCACCGGTGAAGTGTTCTTCTCCGCCCACGACATGATGAAGAACAAGTGGAAGGTGTTCTCGCGGATAGCCAACGGCAAGTGGAAGAGCAGGGCCGTGCCGTGGCCGGCTACCAAGCCGCCGAAGAAGCCCTCGCCGCCTGCACAGAAGCCGCAGATGTCCGGTGGCGCGGTGGACATGTCCGGCGGAGTCGTCCAGGGCAACGGCGGGATGAGCGGCGGCGTGACTCCCACGCACTGACCAAGCTGCGGCCCAGGTGGCCGTTGCACAGCCGGGACGCGCCTCGGAGGTTGCCCCGAGGTCCGCAGCATGCAGGGGTGGGGAAACCTGCATAGACCGTGTCAGACGGTGCCGGTAGCCTTGGGCGCGTGAACCTCCTGACGAAGCTCAGCCTGAAGAACCGCGCACTCATCGCACTGATCTGCGTGTGCGCAGTGCTCTTCGGCGTGATCGCAGCATCAACCCTGAAGAAGGAGCTGTTCCCCAGCTTCGAACTGCCTCAGGCCGTGGTCGTCACCCAGTACCAGGGTGCCAGCCCCGAAGCCGTGGAACGCGAGGTCACCGATCCGCTGGAAACGGCGCTGACCGGTCTGCAATCGGTTGAACACGTGGATTCCCAGTCCTCAACCGGCTCCTCGCAGATCACGGTGCAGACCAAATACGGCACCGATTCCGACGATATCGTCCGCGAACTCCAGCGCGCGGTGTCCCAGGTTCAGTCCCAACTGCCCGACGGCGTCGAACCCAATGTCATCAGCGGCGGCATGGGGGACCTGCCCGTCCTGGTGGTCTCCGCCAATCCCGCTGCCACAGGCGGTGACGCCACAGCAGCGGACACCGAACGGCTGGCGAGCGATCTGCGCGACGTCGTCGTCCCCGAACTGAAGAAGGTCGACGGGGTGCGCTCGGCCACGGTCTCCGGCGGGCGGACCAAACAGGTCGACATCGTCATCGACAAGGACGACCTCAAAGACGAGGGCGTTTCCGTCGAACAGCTCGCCGGAGTCCTACAGGCCAACGGGGTCCCGACCTCGGCCGGTGACCTGGCCGACGGCAAGCAGAACGCACCGGTCGAAGTGGGCAAGCGCATCGCCTCGGTCAAACAGATCCGGAACCTGGTCGTCACTGGAAGCGACGGCCCGGTCAAGGTGTCGAAGGTCGCCGACGTCGCGCTGAAGGACGCGCCGGTAACCAGCGTCTCGCGCACCAACGGGCAACCCAGCCTGACCCTGTCAGTGACGAAGAAACCGGACGCCAACACCGTGGACGTGGCCCGTGCGGTCAACGATGCACTGCCCGGCCTGGGCGCTAAGGTCGGCAATCCGGACTTCACCACTCTGTTCGACCAGTCGCCATTCATCGACGATTCGATCAAGGACCTCATGACTGAGGGCGTGCTGGGTCTGATCTTCGCGGTCCTGGTCATCCTGGTCTTCCTGTTCAGCGTGCGCGCGACCGTCATCACCGCGATATCCATCCCGATGTCGCTGCTCATCGCACTGATCGCGCTGTGGCAGGGCGGGCAGACGCTCAACATGCTCACCCTGGCGGCACTGACGATTTCGATCGGCCGGGTGGTCGACGATTCGATCGTCGTCATCGAGGCCATTAGACGCAGGCAGGCCGCAGGTTCAGACGGCACCACGAAGTTCTCCAATATCCTGGCGGCCGTGGGCGAAGTCGCCGGCGCCATCACCGCCTCGACCCTGACAACGGTGGCCGTGTTCGCCCCGCTCATCTTCGTCTCCGGGCAGACCGGAGAGCTCTTCCGCCCCTTCGCCCTGACCGTGACGATCGCACTGCTGAGCTCCCTGCTGGTGGCACTGACGATCGTGCCGGTGCTGGCCTACTGGTTCCTGCGCGCCCGCGAAGCCCGGGTACGGCTCAGCGGGGACCAGAAGCGGGAGATCCGTGCAGAACAGCGCACTGCCGTGGCGGCACTGCGCCGGCGTCACCGGGCCGAGCGCAACGGCAGGCATTCGGCCGAAGCCGGTGAGCCCGCACAAGACGAAGCCGGGGAGCCGAGCACTTCGGGGGAGGACACCGTGCCGCTGCGCGCGGCCGGTGGTGCCGCCGGCCGAAGTGCCGCAGCCCTGGGCCCGCTCGGCGGTGCCGCTACCGGGACCTCGGCGGCCGAGGCCCCCGCAGCAGTCGACGAACTCGCGGGCCTGCGCGCGCCTGCGACCCGGCTGCAGCGCACCTACCTGCCGGTCATCGGCTGGACCACCAAGCACCCGCTCATCACGCTCGTCGCGGCCGTGGTCGTCCTGGTCCTGACCTTCGCCATGGTGCCCAAACTCAAGACGGAGCTGCTGGGCGATACCGGCGAGGACTCGCTGCAGGTCCAACAGACCTTCCCCGCCGGCCTGAGCATCGAACAGGCGGCTGACCGGGCCAAGCCCGTCGAACAGCTGCTGGCCCGCGACCCCGGCATCGAATCCTTCCAGTTCAGTGTGGGCGACGATCAGTTCGGCTTCGGATCGTCAGGTGGCAGCCTGTTGGGCAGCTACCTGATCAACGTGCGCGGGGACGCGGACCCGGCCCAGGTCGGGGACCGGATCCGGGAGGCCACCGCGAAGCTCGACGACGCGGGCGAGGTCACCCTGGCGGACGGACAGTCCACGGTCGGCGGTTCGACGATCGATGTGAACCTCACGGCGAATTCCACCGAGGACCTGCGCAAGGCCGCCGCGTCCCTGAGCAAGGCCCTGGGCGGCGCGGATGGCGTGCAACAGGTGGAGAACGACCAAGCCGCCACGAAGGAGGTCGTGCGCGTCGACGTTGACCATCGCAAGGCGGCGAAGAAGGGCCTGAGCGAGGCCGCGATCGGCCAGGCGGTGGCCCGCGCGATGGACGGGCAGACGATCGGCAACGTTGTCTTCGACAATGTCACGCACAAGGTGCTGCTGTTCGACGGCCAGGTGACCGACGTGGACGAACTGAAGAACCTCAAGATCACCGTGGCCGGCGGGGCATCCGCCGGGGGAACCTCCACCGGAGGTGCGGCTGCCGGCGGCGCGGGTGCCTCCGGCGGTGCGGCTCCGCAGGCCGGGGGCCAGGTGGCGCGCGCCGGGGGAACTGTCTCACCGGATCCCACGTCCTCGCAGACCCCGACTCAAACGCCGACGGCCACAGCCACAGCGTCACCCACCCAGGAGCCGACGACCCCGGCCCCCACACAGCAGCCCACCGGCCCCGGGCAGCCCACCGGACCCGGACAAGAGATCCCCGGCGGCGGGCAGATGCCCAATGTTCAGGTGCCCGGCGGTTATCCGCAGGCACCGGGCGGACAGTACCCAGGGGGCCAGATGCCGTCGGGCCAGGTGCCCGGTGGCTATCCGTCCTCGGCCGATGCACAGCCGAAGGCCAAGACCGTCAAGCTCAAGGACGTGGCGAAGGTACGTACGGTGTCCACCCCGCCGGTGATCTCGCACTCCGATGGTCTGCGTTCGGCCAAGGTCAGTGTCACCCCGTCCGGTGACGATCTGGGCGCGGCCAGTGCCGCAGTGCAGAAGGTCGTCGACGAGACGCACCTGCCCTCGGGCGTCAGCGCGGACATGGGTGGCGCGACCCAGGAACAGACCGACGCCTTCGCCCAGCTGGGACTGGCGATGTTGGCGGCGATCCTCATCGTCTTCGTCATCCTGGTCGCGACGTTCAAATCGCTGGCCCAGCCGTTCATCCTGCTGGTGTCCATTCCGTTCGCCGCCACCGGGTCGATCGGGTTGCTGTTGGCCACCGGAACGCCCCTGGGACTGACCGGGATGATCGGCATGCTCATGCTCATCGGCATCGTCGTGACCAATGCGATCGTGCTCATCGACTTGATCAACCACTTCCGCGCCCACGGGGTGGGACTGCGCGAGGCCGTGGTCCAGGGTGCCAGGTTGCGCTACCGTCCCATCATCATGACGGCGCTCGCGACGATCTTCGCGCTGACCCCCATGGCCCTGGGCCTGACTGGCGGCGGGGTGTTCATCTCGCGGCCCCTGGCGATCGTGGTGATCGGCGGTCTAGTGTCCTCGACCCTGTTGACCCTGGTCCTGGTCCCCGTGCTCTACATGTTGTTGGAAGGGATGAAGGAACGCAGACGTGATCGGCGCGAGGCCAGGGAGGCCGCGCGCGCCAGGGTCCTGGACCGGGTCGAGGCCGGAGGTCCGGCCGCGCCCGGGCCGGGTGACAGCGGTCCCGCCGGTGAACTCGGCGCCGACCGGCCGGGTCCCGGGGAGTGAGCACTCCGCCGGCACTTGGGCCGCGCTATGGTCTCCAGCTCGCGCTCGTCGCGCTGCTGTCCTTGGGGAAGTCCGCCGTCTACGCCGTCGTGGACCTGGCGGATACGCTCAGCCGCGGGCCCCTGGCCGATGCGCAGGCGCAGCTGAACACCTCAGTGTCGTCGCGGCCCTGGTTCGATCTGCTCTATCAGCTGCTTGGCATCGGCTTCACACTGGTGCCGGTGGTCCTTGCCCTGTACTTCATGAGCCTGGACCGGCTGCCGGGGCACGGCAGCCCACAGCCCGGCACGCTGCAGCCCGGCAGTCTGCGTGCGGTGTGTGGGCGGATCGGGTTCGATGCGCGCCGGCCCTGCGGGGACCTCGGGCGAGGAGTCCTGCTGTTCATCGTGATCGGTGTGGGCACTCTGGGTGTGTACTTCCTCGGACGGTCATTGGGCGTCACCGCGGAGATCCAGACGAACAACCTGGGCGCGAACTGGTGGACGGTGCCGGTCCTGATCCTGGCCGCGGTGAAGAACGGCGTGCTCGAAGAGGTCCTGCTCCTGGGGTTCTGCGTGGACCGACTGCGCCGGATGGGGGCGGGGCCGTGGACGGTCATCCTGGCCCTGGCGGTGTTCCGCGCCAGCTACCACCTGTACCAGGGGATCGGGCCCTTCGTGGGCAATGTGGCAATGGGCGTGATCTTCGGCTGGCTATACCTGCGCAAACTGCGGGCCGTCGAGGTCGCGGGCGGCTTCAACGCGGCCGTGGGTGCCGCGGGCGCGCCGCTGGGGGCCCCGACGGGCTGGGGCCGGGTCATGCCCTTCGTCGTGGCGCACACCCTCATCGACGCGGCGGGCTTCCTGGCGCCGGGCATCCTGGCCGCGGTCGATCCGCGCTGACCCGGTACGGGCACGGGGTCGGACTGGTGCCGGCACAGGGCCGTCCTGGTGCGGCCTCGCGCCCGGCCGGTCAGATGACTCAGATGACGACTTCGCCGCGGGCGGTCTGGAAGGTCACGTATTCGATGCCGGGCAGGCCGTCCGGCGCCGTCCAGTCGATGCTGATCTCCGGGATGGGCTTGGGGTCCTGTGAACCCAGCCAATTGCGCAGCCGGTCACGGGAACCCGCGATCGCCAGTGCGATGATGGCGGTCTTCGCCACTGCCAGGCGGATGCGCGCAGAGGGGTGCTGTTCGGCGGGGGACTCCCAGTGGATGAAGTACGGCAGCTGCGGATCGGCGATCAGGCCCTTGACCCCGATCTGCTTCCAGTGGAGCTCTTCTCCACCTTCGGGTGTGCGGTTGCCGGGCACCCAGGGGCGCTCGAGGCGTTCGGAGACCGAGTCGGTGTCGTCCACGGCGACGCACCAGCCCATCCAGCCGCCGCCTCGGGCCGACTGTGCTCTGACGGCCTGGCCGAAGGGCGTGATCTGGGCGGCCGGGTGTTCGAGGGCCTCGACCACTTCGAGGTAGTGGCCGTCGTCCAGGGGGAAGATCATATTGCGCGTGCCGAAGCGCGGATGCAGGCCGCCGTCATAGGGCTTGATCCCCAGCTGCTCGGCGATCCGCTCGGCGGTCGCGGCACAGCCGTCCGGCTGAGCGGCGAACGAAACATGGTCGAGGCGGAGCATGTCTCCAGCGTGGCATAGAGCACAGGAAAACGAGACTTAGTCAACCCTAAGCTCCGCCTGAATACGCGGGTGGCTCCACTCATGCTCGCGTGGCTCGAAACCTCATGAGTTAACGAGCCACACATGCATGAGTGGAGCCACCCGGCGCGTCAGTGGCCTTCGGTCTTGGCGCGTTCGATCGACTCGTTGACGATGCGCTCGGCCTCTTCGCGGCCGGCCCAGGTCGAGCCCTTGACGAACTTGCCCGGCTCCAGATCCTTGTAGTGGACGAAGAAGTGCTCGATGGCGTCGAGCTGGTGCTGCGCGATGTCCTTGACGTCGACGATGTCCTCGAAGCGCTTATCCCCGCCCAGGACCGCCAGGATCTTGTCGTCGCCGCCGGCCTCGTCCTCCATCTTGAACACGCCGATGGGGCGGGCGTCGACCTGGCAGCCGGGGAAGACCGACTCGTGCAGGATCACCAGTACGTCGAGCGGGTCGCCGTCCTCGCCCAGGGTGCCCTCGAAGTAGCCGTAGTCCGTGGGGTAGGCCATCGAGGTGTAGAGGTAGCGGTCCAGCTTGACGCGGCCGGTTTCGTGGTCGACTTCGTACTTGTTCCGCGAGCCCGCGGGGATTTCGATCGTGGCAAGGAGTTCCATGAGTGCCTCGAGTCCTATCTGTCTGTTCGTTGGATCGTCTCGATGCCCTTCGCCCACGAGCGGATGCGCCGGCGGCGGGCATACTCCTCTAGCATAGAGAAGGATGTCGGCGAGTCGATACAGAGTCGATCCAGTGTCGACGCAGCCGGGTACCTGAGAGGACTGAAGAGTGACGAAGAGGCAGGGCGGAAAGCGGCGCCATCCGATTCTGCGGGCCTGCGCCTGGGGTGGCGCCGCGGTCGTCATCGTGGGTGCCGCCTATGGTGCCGGGGATGCCTATGACGTTCTGCCCGGCCCCCTGACCACGCAGCCGGCCCTGCTGCTCGATCCGCTGCCGGAGCCGACCCCGGGCATCGAGCAGGCCGCCGCGCCCCGCGCGCTGGCCGATGACGCCCCGGTGCCGGCGAACCTGGCCAAGCTGATCGGCGGGATGAAGTCGGACAAGGCGATGACCGGCAAATTCGGCGCCGAGGTCCGCGACGCGCTGAGCGGGAAGGTTCTGTACTCGACCGCGGCGGACTCCCAGAAGACCCCGGCCTCGGTCACCAAGGTGCTCACCGGCACGGCCGCCCTCGGCGTGCTGGGCGGGGAGACGAGGTTCACGACCAGTGTGGAACTGACAGGCGGCCCCGCGGCCAAGGCGACTTCCGGGGCCGAGGCGGCAGGCGCCTCGGGCGCGCAACCGCACCTCTACCTGGTCGCCGGCGGTGACGTCATGCTGGGCGCAGGGGCATCCGATGCGGGATCCGTGATGGGCCGCGCGGGACTGGCCAGCCTGGCCGAGCAGACCGCCGCACAGTTGAAGAAACAGGGCGTGAAGAAGGCAGCCGTATCGGTCGATCTGTCGCGCTACTCCGGCCCGCGCTTCTCTTCCGCCTGGTCGCGCGCGGACATGGCCACTGGCGCGATCAACCCGATCACCCCGCTCATGCTCTCCGCCGGCAAGACCGGCGCAGGGGAATACGCCCCGCGGATGGCCGACCCTGTGACCCCGGCGCTCAAGGCCTTCACCACGGCCCTGGACAAACACGGCATCGCGACGACCCCGGCCAAGCCCCGGACGGCCCCGCAGGGTGCCGAACGGGTCGCCGCCGCCACCAGCGCCAGCGTGGCCGAACAGACCAGGTACATGCTGGAGAACAGCGACAACGTCATGGCGGAGGTGCTGGGCGTCGAGGTCGCGAAGAAGATGGGCAAGGGCGACTCGATCGACGACGGCCCGGCCGGAGTCATCGCCGCGCTGGCGCAGCTGCGGGTGGAGACCGGTTCGATCCACCTGGGCGACACCTCCGGCCTGGACTACTCCAACCGGATCAGCCCACACGAAATGGCCGACGTGGTGCGCACCGTCGCGACCAGCCGGGGCGACCTGTCCCAGCTCATTCCGAGCCTGCCGGTGGGGGGCCTGTCGGGCACGCTGGCCGAACGCTACCGGGATCCGGCCAGCAAGGACGGCGCGGGCAAGGTCAGCGCCAAGACCGGCACCCTGTCCACCGTGACCTCGCTGGCCGGCACCGTTGTGACCAAGGACGGCAGGCTCCTGGCGTTCGCGTTCATGGCAGACGGGATCAAGCCCGGCTCCGCCGACGCGGTGCGCAAGCTCTACGACGCCAATGTCACCAAGCTCGCCGACTGCGGGTGCAGCTGAGTGCGCTCGCACAAGGACGGTGAGGGCCGGCTCCACCCGGCGCTGCGCACTGTGCGCGAACTGACCCCGGCCGGGCCCCGGCTGAGCCGCTATGCGACCCGAGCCCTGGTCGCGGATCTGCGCAACGCCGCCCAGACCGCCCCCGACCTGGTGCTCGGCGTCATGCGCCTGGCACCCGCGGCCGACACCCGGGTCCGCCGCACGCTGGCCGGGCAGGGCCCCGCCCTGGTCGTCGACCGGCTGGGCTGGGCCAAGGCGAACGTCGAGGCCACCGCCGGGTTGGGCGAGCTGCTGGCAGCCGCCGGGACCGAACGCGGGCTGGACAACCTGGCCCAGGCCGGCCACACCCTGGCGCAGGACCCCGTCGCCCATCCGCATCTACAGGGGCTCGACGACTTGGGCGCGGCAGCGGAACTGGGCGCTGCGCTATCGGTATTGGCACCCCGGGTGCTGGGTCAGTACCTGCCCTTCGGCCCCACCGGCCGGTTGTTGCTGGTCGCTCCGAACGTCGCGGCGAACGAGCAGCGGCTGCAGGTTGTGCCCCGGGACTTCCGGCTGTGGGTGGCCCTGCACGAATCCACCCACCAGGTGCAGTTCGCGGCCGCACCCTGGCTGCGCGAATACCTGGAGGGGCTGATCGTGGAGCTCGCGGTGTCCGCCGAGGACGAATCGCCCGGTGTCCTCGACACGATCCGTGCGGTGGTACGCACGATCACCGGCCATGGCAGCCTGCTCGACATCGTCTCCACCCCCGCCCAACGGGAGAAATTGGAGCGGATCACCGCCATTATGAGCCTGCTCGAGGGCCACGCGGACGTCGTGATGGACGCCGTGGGCCCACGCGTCATCCCCAGCGTGGCACAGATCCGCGCGCGCTTCGACACCCGCAGGGACGATTCCGGGGCGGGCTTCGGTGCGATCGTGGCCCGGGCCCTGGGACTGGCGGAGAAAATGGAACAGTACCGTTCGGGTGCCCGCTTCGTGCGCGGGGTGACCGGCCGGGTGGGCCATGCGGGACTGGCCGCCGTCTGGGAATCCCCCCAGGCGCTGCCGAGCCCGTCCGAGATCGCAGCCCCGGGGGAGTGGGTCGCCCGTGTCCTGGGCTGAGGGTGTGGCCGGCGGGCCGGCCGGGCAGTGCCCCGTGCCCGCCGCCGACGGATCCACCGAGCGGCGGGACCTGGTCGGGGCGCCCGCCACCCCGGCCCGCCCGCGTCTTGACCCCGCCACCGCCGAGGTGCGCCGCCGGCTGCGCGAATTCCTCGCCTCGCACCTGCCGGAGCCCTCAGGGGCCGAGCCCGGCGAGCACCCCGGCCACACCTTCCTGCTGGGCGTCTCCGGTGGTGCGGACTCCATGGCACTGGCCACCGCAGCGGCCTTCTTGCAGAACTCGTCCAAACGGCCGGGGCCCACGCGCCCGCCCCTGCGCTTCGCCGCGGTGGTCGTCGACCACGGCCTGCAATCCGGCTCGGCCGCGCACACCGCCGGCGTGGTCGCCCGGCTGCGCGCCTGGGGCCTGGAGGCCACCGGGGTGCGCGTCACAGTGGCGGCTGACGACCCCGCCGGGCTCGAGGCCGCGGCCCGGACCGCCCGCTACTCCGCCCTGGAGGCGCGCCGGCTAGAACTGGGCGCGCTCGCCGTGCTCACCGCGCACACCCTGGACGATCAGGCCGAGACCGTGTTGTTGGGCCTGGCCCGTGGCGCGGGTGCCCGCAGCCTGGCGGGGATGCGGCCGGTCACGGGCACCGTGTGGCGGCCGCTGCTGGGATGCGCGCGCAGCGTCACCCGTGCGGCCTGCCTGGCCCAGGGCGTGCAGGTCTGGGACGACCCGATGAACGAGGACCCGCACTATGCCAGGGTCCGCGCCAGGAGCACCGTGCTGCCGCTGCTCGAACGGGAGCTGGGCCCGGGCATCGCACGCGCTCTGGGCAGGACCGCAGAGCAGTTGGCGGCCGATTCGGACCTGCTGGAATCCCAGGCGGCCGAGGCCGCGCACCGCTTGGGCGCGGACCCGGCCGGCAAACCGTCCGGGCATCAGGGGGGACTACCGGGTGATCTGCCGGCCGCGGCCTCGGCCGAACCGGCGGCGCTGCGCCATCGGATCATCCGCGACTGGCTGGCCGCCGCCGGCGCCCGCCAGGAGGTGACCCACCGGCACGTCCTGGCCGTAGACGAACTGCTCATGCGGGTGCGCCACGGCGCGGTATCGGTCCCGCCGGGGGTGTCCGTGTCCCGGGTGCGCGGACCGGACACGGAGCGCGGCGCACTGCGCATGACCCGTGTCAGTGCTCACACGGTAAGCTGAGAAGAGCGCAATCGCAAAGGCATCGAAGGGGAAGAGGCACCGTGGATCAGCAGGATCTGGGCACCGACATCGAACACGTCCTCGTGACGGAAGCACAGCTGAAACATCGGCTGACGGAAATGGCCGCGCAGATCGACCACGACTACCAGGGGCGCGACATCCTGATGGTCGGCGTGCTCAAGGGCGCCGTCATGGTCATCGCGGACCTGGCCAGGGCCCTGCACTCGCACATCACCATGGACTGGATGGCGGTGTCCTCCTACGGCTCCGGCACGAAGTCCTCCGGTGTGGTGCGCATCCTCAAGGACCTCGACACGGACCTGCACGGCGCACACGTGCTCATCGTGGAGGACATCATCGACTCCGGCCTGACCCTGTCATGGCTGCTGGCCAATCTGCGCTCGCGCGGGGCGGCCTCGGTGGAGATCTGCACGATGCTGCGCAAGCCAGACGCCATGAAGGTCGATATCGACGTGAAGTACATCGGCTTCGATGTGCCGAACGAATTCGTGGTGGGCTACGGTCTGGACTACGCGGAGAAGTACCGCAACCTGCCCTTCGTCGCCACCCTGGCCCCGCACGTCTACAGCTGAGCGCCCACCGCAGTCGGGCGTCTACAGCTGAAACCAAACTTCGCGCACTAGACTGCCCGTCGCACCATCCCATCGTCGCCGAGAGGACCCATGGCCGACTCCGATAAGAACCGTCCGGACAAGCAGGACGGGCCGTCATCCGATTCCAAGTCCGGTGGCAAGAGCGCCAAGACCGGGCCCTCCAGCGGTCAGGCGCGTATGAAGAAGATGGCCAGGGGCCCACTGTCCTGGGTCATTCTGGCGATCATCGTCATCTCCATCGCGACACTCCTGCTGTCAGGCGGGGGTTTCCAACGCATCGACACCAGCCAGGGCCTGAGTCTGCTCAAGGACGGCAAGGTCGAACAGGTCAAGGTCGTCGACGGCGACCGGCGCGTGGACATGACCCTGAACGAGGACTTCAAGGTCGATAAGAAGGACTACGGCAAGAAGGTCCAGTTCTTCTACGTCGAACCGCGCGGCGAGACCGTGGTCAAGGCGGTCTCCGACGCCAAACTGGAGAACGGCTACACCGACGAGGTCCCCAAGCAGTCGTGGGTCACCAGCCTGCTGATCAACCTGATCCCCTTCATCATCATCGGCCTGATCTTCTGGTTCCTGCTGTCCCAGATGGGCGGTGCCGGCAAGGGCATCATGAACTTCGGGAAGTCCAAGGCCAAGCTGGTCAACAAGGAGCACCCGGACGTCACGTTCAAGGACGTGGCCGGTGTCGACGAGGCCCTGGAGGAACTGCAGGAGATCAAGGAATTCCTGCAGGAACCCAAGAAGTTCACCTCGGTCGGGGCGAAGATCCCCAAGGGCGTGCTGCTCTACGGCGCGCCCGGTACCGGTAAGACGCTGCTGGCCAAGGCCGTGGCGGGCGAGGCCGGGGTCCCGTTCTACTCCATCTCCGGTTCGGACTTCGTGGAGATGTACGTGGGTGTCGGCGCATCGCGTGTGCGCGACCTGTTCGAGCAGGCCAAGCAGAATTCCCCCTGCATCATCTTCATCGACGAGATCGACGCGGTGGGTCGACAGCGCGGTGTGGGCATGGGCGGCGGCAACGACGAACGCGAACAGACCCTCAACCAGCTGCTGGTGGAGATGGACGGTTTCGACGCGAACACGAACGTCATCCTGATCGCGGCGACCAACCGCCCCGATGTGCTCGACCCCGCCCTGATGCGGCCGGGCCGTTTCGATCGGCAGGTCACGGTGGAGGCCCCCGATATGAAGGGCCGCCAGCGCATCCTGGAGGTCCATGCGAAGAACAAGCCCCTGGACTCCAGCGTGGACCTGGGCATGGTCGCCAAGCGGACCCCCGGGTTCACCGGCGCGGACCTGGCCAATGTGCTCAACGAGGCCGCGCTGCTCACGGCGCGGACCAATCAGCACGCCATCACCAATGTCATCATCGACGAGGCGATCGACCGCGTCATCGCCGGTCCGCAGAAGCGCACCCGCCTGATGAACGACAAGGAACGCCTGGTCACCGCCTATCACGAGGGTGGCCACGCCCTGGTGGCTGCCTCGATGAACAACACGGATCCGGTCACCAAGATCACGATCCTGCCGCGCGGGCGCGCCCTGGGCTACACCATGGTGATGCCCGATGAGGACAAGTACTCGACGACCCGCAACGAACTGCTGGACCAGCTGGCCTATGCGATGGGCGGGCGCGTGGCGGAGGAACTGGTGTTCCACGATCCGACCTCGGGTGCCAGCAACGACATCGAGAAGGCCACCGGAACCGCGCGCAAGATGGTCACGCAGTACGGCATGAGTTCGCGCGTGGGCATGGTCAAGATCGGCGATGAGAACTCCGATCCCTACGCCGGCCGGAACGCGGACGAACACTATTCGGATGAAACGATGAACACCATCGACTCCGAGGTCCGTGAACTCATCAACACCGCGCACGCCGACGCCTACTGGGCGCTGACGACCAACCGCGCAGTGCTCGACCGCTTGGCCCACGAGCTGCTGGAGAAGGAGACCCTGGACCAGCACCAGCTGACCGACATCTTCGCCGATGTCGTCAAGGCTCCCAAGCGCGACATCTGGTTGGCCGATCCGGACCGTCCCGTCTCCGACATCCCGCCGATCGAGGTCCCGGAACGCCAGGTCGTGGACCTGGGCGGTTGGTCCGGCCTGGCCTCCGAGGGACCCGACGGCAACGGTGGACCGGCGGATCATCCGCAGGCCGGCGGTCCGCAGGCCGGGCACGGGCAGCCCTATCCGGGCCCGCAGAGTCCCTATGGCGATCAGCCCACCCAGGTGTTGCCGCCGGTCGGACCGGGCCAGCCGGGCCAGTACCCAGGGCAGCACGGTCAGCCGGGCCAGTACCCGGGACAGCAGCAGTACCCTTCGGCCGGCCAGCCCTACCCCTCGCAGCCGGGCCCGTACGGCCCGCAGTCAGGCCAGCCCGGTCAGCACCCGGGCCAGAATCCGCAGGGCGGACAGGGCCGGCACCCGGGACAGGGTTACCCGGGCTCCTACGGTTCGCAGCCGGGAACGGGCTACCCGGGTCAGCCGGGTCCTTACGGTTCGCAGCCCGGATCGGGCTACCCAGGGCAGCCGGGGCAGGGCTACCCGGGAGGTCCGTACCCCTCGCAGCCGGGTCAGCAGTACCCGCCGCAGGAACCTGGTTCGCAGCCCGGCCCGCAGCAGCCCGGCCACCCAGGGCAGCCAGGGCAACCCGGTGAACCGGGCCAGGGCCCCACGGGTCCGCAGCACTGAGCCACCCGGCCGCCCGTTCACTCCTCCCAGTCGAAACCGAAGAAGGCAGCATGGTCGATCAGCCCCGCATCGAAGCAGCAGTCCGCGAAATCCTCTACGCGATCGGGGAGGACCCGGATCGCGATGGGCTCCTCAACACCCCCGGGCGGGTGGCCAGGGCCTATGAGGAGATGTTCGCGGGCCTGAGCCAAGACGCCTCCGAAGTCCTGGGCGTGAACTTCGATGTGGGCTACGACGAAATGGTGCTGGTGCGCAATATCGAGATGTACTCGACCTGCGAACACCACCTGCTGCCCTTCCACGGGGTCGCCCATGTGGGCTACATCCCGGGCAAGGAGGGCAATGTCACGGGGCTGTCCAAACTGGCGCGGCTGGTGGAGATCTACGCCAGGCGCCCGCAGGTCCAGGAGCGCCTGACCAGCCAGATCGCCAACGCCCTGGTCGAACACCTCAACCCGCGCGGGGTGATCGTCGTGATCGAGGCCGAACACCTGTGCATGTCGATGCGCGGAGTGCAGAAGGCCGGCGCCACGACCACCACCTCGGCCGTCCGCGGCCAGCTGCGCGATCCCGCCAGCCGGGCCGAGGCCATGAGCCTGATCCTGGGCAAGTGACGGTGGGCGACAGCACGGGTTCCCGGCCCGGCGAGGCGACCGCGACACCCCAGCCGGGCAATGCGGCCACGGCGGCGGAGCGGACCCAGATCATGGGCGTGCTCAATGTGACGCCCGATTCCTTCTCCGACGGGGGCCGCTACTTCGACCAGGCAGCGGCGATCGCGCACGGCCTGGAGCTCATGGCCGGCGGCGCTGACATCATCGACGTGGGCGGCGAATCGACCCGGCCGGGTGCGGCACGGGTGGACCCGGACGAGGAGATCCGCCGGGTCGTCCCCGTCGTGCGCGAACTGGCGGCGGCCGGGGCCGTGATCAGCATCGACACGATGCGCGCGGCCACCGGCGCGGCCGCCCTGGAAGCCGGCGCCACGATCCTCAACGACGTCTCCTCCGGCCAGAGCGAACCCGCCATGTTGCCCCTGGCGGCCCAGTCCGGCGTTGACCTGGTGCTCATGCACTGGCGCGGGTACTTAAGCGATAAACACGCCGTCTACACTTACCGGGACGTCGTCGGCGAAGTCCGATCCGAGTTGCGCGAACGCGTCACCGCCGCGCTGGACGCCGGGGTATCGGCGCAGCGGATCATCCTGGATCCTGGACTGGGGTTTGCCAAGCACGCCGAACACAACTGGCAGCTGCTGGCCGGCCTGGACGAGTTCGTCCAATTGCCCTACCGGCTGTTGGTCGCAGGCTCCCGCAAACGCTTCCTGGCCCGGCTGATCGACCCGCAGGACCCGGGCTCGGTCAGCGAGGCGGACCGAGACGCCGCCACCGCCGCCATCACAGCCGTGTCCGCGCGCGCGGGCGCCTGGGCGGTGCGCGTGCACGAACCCAGGGCCTCGGCGATCGCGGCCGCAGTGGTGCACGCGATCGACCTGGCAGGGCGCGATCAGGTGCCCACCACCTCCCACCACGATGAAGGGACCGCCCGATGAACCAGCCCCTGGACCGGATCGAGCTCACCGGCCTCAAGGTCTTCGGCTACCACGGCGTATTCGACCACGAGAAGCGCGACGGCCAGGACTTCATCGTCGACGTCGTGCTGCATGCGGACCTGGCCCCGGCCGCCGGCAGTGACGACCTGGCCGACACTGTGGACTACGGCGGCCTGGCGGAGGAGGTCGCGGCGATCGTCGAGGGTGAGCCCTTCGACCTGATCGAGACCCTGGCCGGGACCATCGCCGAACACTGCCTGACGAAGGCCGAACGCGTCGAAGTCACCGTCCACAAACCGCACGCCCCGATCCAGCGCAGCTTCGACGATGTGGCCGTGCACGTGGAGCGGACCCGGCGCGCCGTTCGCCCCCAGTTGATCCGCGCAGTGCTGTCGCTCGGGTCGAATATGGGCAGCTCCGCCGACACCCTGGACGCTGCCCTTGAGGCCCTGGCCGAACACCCGCGGATCAGCGTCGAGGCCATCAGCTCGAAGTACTCCACCGCGCCGGTCGGCGGAGTGGAACAGGACGACTTCGTCAACGCCGCGGCACTGGTGACCAGCTCCCTGAGCCCGCGCGAACTCCTGGCGGTGTGCCAGGGGATCGAACTGGCCCACGGCAGGCGCCGCCTGGTGCACTGGGGGCCGCGCACCCTGGACATCGACCTGATCCGGGTGACCGACGCCTCGCAGGACATCGACGACCCGCTGGTGCAGATCATGAGTTCCGATCCGGTGCTGACCCTGCCACACCCGCAGGCCGCGGGCCGTGCCTTCGTGTTGGCCCCCTGGGCCGAACTGCGTCCGGCCGCCCGGCTGCGCGCCGCGGCGATCACTCGAACCGATGCGAGCGACCCCGACACTGCTACCGTGGAGGTGACCAGGCGGGCCGCTGAGCTGGCCGGTCAGGGCATTCGCCGTCTCAACCGAACCGTCTGAACTGATAGGACCACAGACCGCAGGACCATAACCCGAAGGACCCGAGAAGGACCGATGAACAAGATCCGCCCGCTTTCCCTGGTGCTGTGGGGACTCGTGGGCCTCGTGGCCGGTGGCTGCCTGTGCTACGTGCTGGAATCGACCGGACGCCAACTGCCCCCGGCACCGTGGCCGGCGATCGGCGGGATGGTGCTGCTCTCCCTGGTCCTGTTGATCCTGGGCCTGCCGATCAAGCGCTGGAACGACGGGGACCGCAAAGAGGTGATGGACCCGCTGCGCGCGGCCCGGGTGGCGATCATGGCACGCGCAGCGGCCTTCGCCGGCGCGATCCTGACCGGCTTCTACGGCGGCCACCTGCTCTACCTGCTCATCAGCACCGATGTGCTGCGCGTGCATCTGGCCATACCCTACGCAGCGGCATTCCTGGCGGCCGTCGTCCTGCTCATCGTCGGTCTGATCGTCGAATGGTTCTGCCGCCTGCCCCCGGACGACCCCCGGGAGATCGAACGCAAACGCCGGGAGTCCCAGGGTCGTGACACCGGTCTGAGCGGTCCGGAGGCCGATCCAGCATGAATGAGACGAATATGCCCTCCCACAGTTCCCCCTATGATCCCTCTGCTGCGGTGCCGGGCAGGCCCTCCGAGCCGCCGGTGAACACGCTGGAGCGGGAGGAGCAGAACTTGGAGCCGCTGAGCCGTCGCCTGGTCGGCCTGCGGCTGATCGGCCTGGCGGGCTGGCTGCTGCTGCCGCTGGTGGTGATCGCCGCGACCATCGTGCTGGCCGTTTGGCAATCCTGGGCCTGGCCGATCGTGGCCGCCGAGGCCCTGATCACCGTGGTGCTGTTCGGCTGGCTGGCCGTGCTGATCCCCCGCCAGGTGCGCCGGATGGGATTCCGGGTGGGCGAGACCGACCTACTGATCCAGCGCGGCATCATGTTCCAGCGCACCACGATCGTGCCCCTGGGCCGGCTGCAGTTCGTCGATGTGGGGCAGGGACCGCTGGAGCGGCTGCTGGGCCTGGCGACGGTGGAACTGCACACGGCCTCGGCGAAATCCGATGCCGTCATCCCCGGTTTGACCAGGGCCCGCGCGGATGCGCTGCGCAATGAGCTGGCAGCCCGTGGCGAGCACCGCCTGGCAGGGTTGTGATCGACGATGACCGAGCACGCGGATACCAACGGCTGGCGCCACGTCCACCCGCTGACCCCGGTGGTGCGCACCGTGATCGTCGCCGTGGCGATCGTGGCGGTGGCCGTGGCGAACGCCCACCAGCTCATCCAGGACCAGGTGGAGGCCTATCTCCAACACGATGAACCGCCCACCAAGGCGATCTGGCGCTGGGCGGCGGACAATCCGCTGTACCTGCTGGCCGGCCTGGCCGTGCTCGTGGTGGTGCTGGCGCTTGTGGTGGGCGGCAACTGGCTGACCTGGAAGTACACCCGGTTCCGGCTGGGCAGTGACGCCGTCTACCTGCACCAGGGGGTGCTGTCGAAGAAACAGCGCTCCGCCCGGCTGGACCGGGTGCAGGCGATCGACGTCAACCAGCCGCTGCTGGCGCGGATCGTGGGCCTGGCGACCCTGAACTTCGATGTGGCCGGCGGCAAGAACTCGAACATCGCCATCGGCTATCTGCGCCGCGCCGAGGCCTTCGAACTGCGCGATGAGATGCTCGCCAGGGTGCGCGCGGCCAAGGCCGGGGAACAGCCGGCAGTCGGCACAGCCCAGGGCGCTACTCAGCCGCAGGGCACGAGACCGGGGCCGGGCGGGCCCGCGGTTCCGGATCCGGGACCCGGCACCGGTCCCGGTGCGGCTCCGGGCGCTGCCCCGCGCCTCAGCCCGGGTGCGGGCGCACAGCCGGGTGGCGCCTCGGCCCCGGGCGCTCAGACCTTCCCCGGCGCCACGCAGTCCGCCGGACCGGCCGACGCGACGGGGGAGCGCGGCACTTCGGTGGGTTCGCGCCTGCTGGCGGGGCTGGCGCACACCGGCCAGGCCGTCGGCCAGGACATCGAGGGCACCCTGCGCGAGGCCCTGGCCGCTTACACCGTCGACCCGCGGGTCGACGCCGCCGGCCGGCTGCTGCGGATCCCGGCCCATCAGGTACTGCTCTCCCAACTGCTGAGCGCGGGCACGATCGTGGGTGTCCTCTTCATCCTGGCAGTGATAATCGGTGTGATTATCGCGGTGTCCATAGCCGGCGGTGAGGCCCTGGGCGCCTTATTGAGCGCGGCGATACCGATCGTGATCGCTTTCGTCTCCGTGTTCTATGCGCAGGCCAAATCCGGCCTGCAGTACGCGAACTTCTCTGTGGCCCTGACCGCCGACGGGCTGACCATCACCACGGGACTGACGACCACCGTGCGCCGCGTCATTCCGCTCGACCGGATCCAGGCGGTGCGGGTGAGCCAGCCCCTGCTGTGGCGTGGCCCGGACTGGTGGAAGGTCGAATACAACTTCGCCGGTGGTAGCGATGTCGCCGATGCCAAGTCGATCCAGACGGTGCTGCTGCCGGTGGGCAGCAGGGAACAGGCGCTCATGCTGCTGGGCCTGGCGCTGCCGGACCCGGGGCGCGCCGACGCTCGTGAGTTCATCTTCGACGCGATGGATTCGACCGACCACCGCAAGCCCGGCAATACGGGCTTCGGGGCATCACCTGCGGTGGCCCGCTGGCTGGATCCGCTGACCTATAAGCGCAACGGTTCGGCGCCGCTGGAACACATGGAGGTGATCCGGGGCGGCAGACTGCACCGCTGGGTCGTCTTCGTCCCCTATGCCAGGGTGCAGTCGCTGCGCCTGGAACAGGGGCCGCTGCAGCGGAGGTTCCACCTGATGACGATCGAACTGCATTCGACCGCGGGTCCCATCCAACCGCGGATTCTGCATGTGGACCCGGTTTCGGCGCAGAACATGTTCATGGCCCTGGGCGCGCGCACCCAACGGGCCCGCGATCTGATGGACGGGCGGGCACGTATATGAGGGAATGCAAGTGAAACGAGTATCTGTGAAGGGGAGTCGGGGATGAACCACGAGGACGAGACCCGCCTGGGCGTGGGCATTGTTGGTGCGGGCCGGGTCGGAGTCGTCATGGGCGCGGCCCTGCGCGGGGCCGGGCACGCGGTGATCGGAGTATCCGCCGGGTCCCAGGCCAGCCGCGACCGAGCGGATGCGATGCTGCCCGAGGTGCCGCAGTTGGACGTGGAGACGATCGTCGAACGCGCCGAACTCGTGCTGTTCACGGTTCCCGACGATGAACTGCCCGGCCTGGTCGCGGGCCTGGCCAAACTGGGTCGCTTCAAGCCCGGACAGATCGTCATGCACTGCGCCGGCCGCTACGGCACCGAGGTGCTCGAACCGGCCCGCGCGGGCGGTGCGATCGTGCTGGCCCTGCATCCCTCACTGACGTTCACGGGCACCTCGATGGACCTGCCCCGGCTGCGGCAGGCGACCATCGCGGTCACCGGCGCCAAGACGGTGCTGCCGATCGGCCAAGCGCTGGTCGTGGAGATCGGGGCGGAGCCGATCGTGGTGGCCCAGGCCGACCGGGCGCTCTACCACGCGGCGATCACCCATGCGGCCAACCACACCTCGGTCGTCATCGCGCAGGCCCTGGACATCCTGGGTCAAGTCGGTGTCGAGGACCCCGCCAGGGTGCTGCACTCGCTGGTCGACGCTGCGGTCTCGAACACCCTGCAGACCGGTCCCAGGGCGTTGACCGGTCCGGTCAGCCGCGGGGATGTGGACACTGTGGCGGCCCACCTGCAGGCCCTGGACGAACTGGCGGTGACACAGGGGTCGACGACCATCGCCTCGACGTACCGGGCATTGGCGCGTGCGACGGTGGCCAGGGCGCTTTCCAACGGCACGATCGGCGACGAGACGGCGCTCAGGCTCACAGATTTGCTGGAGTGACCGGCTGGTAGCCTTATACCATGCCTGAGAACGACCAGCACGGCACGAATGTGCCCACGGACACCCCCGAACACCTGGACCCAGAACAGCTGCGCATCCGCAAGGAGAAGCGCCAGCGCCTGTTGGATTCCGGGCAGCAGGCCTATCCGGTCTCCGTCGGGCGCACGCATTCGCTGGCCCAGGTCCGCGCGGCCCACCCGGATCTGGAACCGGGGCAGGAGACGGACGACGTGGTGGGCGTGACGGGCCGTGTGGTCTTCGTGCGCAACACCGGCAAGCTGTGCTTCGTGACGCTGCAGGAGGGCGACGGCACCCGGCTGCAGGGCATGCTGTCCCTGGCCGAGGTCGGCAAGGCGCGGTTGGACGCTTGGAAGCAGGACGTGGATCTGGGCGATCATGTGTTCCTGCACGGCCGGGTCATCGCCTCCAAGCGCGGGGAACTGTCCGTGATGGCCGATGAGTGGGCGCTGGCCGCCAAGTCGCTGCGCCCCCTGCCCACCATGCACACGGAACTCAGTGAGGAGACGCGGGTGCGCCAGCGCTACGTCGACCTCATCACGCGTCCCGCTGCACGGGAGAATGTGCGGACGCGCGCCAAGGTGATGGAATCCCTGCGCCACACCTTCGCGGGACACGATTTCATGGAGATCGAAACCCCCATGCTGCAGGTGATTCCCTCGGGAGCCGCGGCTCGGCCCTTCTCCACGCATATGAATGCCTATGACATGGAACTGTTCCTGCGTATCGCGCCGGAACTGTATTTGAAGCGGGCAGTGGTGGGCGGTCTTGAACGCGTGTTCGAGATCAACCGCAATTTCCGCAATGAAGGCGCCGATTCCACGCATTCGCCGGAATTCGCAATGCTGGAGGCCTATCAGGCCTATGGCGATTACAAGTCGATCGGCGCCTTGACGAAGGAACTCATTCAAAACGCCGCAATGGACGCAACGGGTTCGCACAAGGTGACTCTGGCCGATGGCACGGAATACGACTTCGGCGGGGAATGGGCCGTTGTCAGCATGTACGATTCGCTGTCGGAGGAATCCGGTCACACCGTGACCCCGGAGACCACGGTTGACGAACTCGCAGCGATCGCCGCGGAACACAATGTGGATATGGGCGGGGTATTCCGTTCGCACGGCAAATACGTCGAGGAATTGTGGGAGCACTTCTACTCCGACCGGCTGTGGGCGCCCACCTTCGTCATCGACTTCCCCGTCGATACCTCGCCTCTGACACGCGAACACCGCTCCAAGCCCGGCGTGGTGGAGAAGTGGGACCTGTACGTGCGGGGCTTCGAGCTGGCCACGGGCTATTCGGAGCTGGTCGACCCGGTGATCCAGCGTGAGCGCTTCGTCTCCCAGGCCAAGGACGCGGCCCAGGGCGATGATGAGGCGATGCGTTTGGATGAGGATTTCCTCACCGCCATGGAATTCGGTATGCCGCCCACCGGCGGTATGGGTATGGGTATGGACCGCCTGCTCATGGCGATTACCGGCCTGGGAATCCGCGATACGATTCTTTTCCCGCTGGTCAAGCCGATCGAGAACTGATGTCATCTGATCACCGGATTTGTTTTAATCCGCTGCCGATCTGGGGTAGGGTATGGAATACATCAAGGTAATTCTTCCTTCGCTCTGTGTGGGGTTGGTCTTCTGGTACGTTCTGCGCAGCGTCATCAAGGCCGACAGTATTGAGCGCAAGGAAATGGAGAAGTACTACGATCAGATGGATGCAGGCGCCGGTGCACAGGATGTGCCGGCTGAAGCCTCCGGACAACCAGACGTAGCAGACAAAGCAAAGGACGGTGCCCATGGCACGCGAAATGAAGCTGGTCCTGACCGATGATATGGACGGCAGCAAGGCGGCGGAAACTGTAAGCTTCTCGGTGGACCAGGGCGATTATGAAATCGAACTGTCCTCGGAGAATGCGGATAAGCTGCGCGAGGTCCTGGCCCCGTACATTGCAGCCGGCCGCCGCGTGACGCGTCAGCGCCAGTCCGCCGGTCGCGCCCGCAACAGTGGCGTGACGACCTACAAGACCGGTCCTGACACCAAGCTGGTGCGCAAGTGGGCCAAGGAGAACGGCTACGACGTGTCCGACCGCGGCCGTATCGAGGCCTCGATCCTGGACGCCTACAAGGCCGCTCACTGAGGTAGTCCCTCGTAGAACGCCAAAGCGATCCCGGCATTCCACAGCTCAGAAGAGCTGTGGAATGCCGGGATCGCTTTGTTCTTCGGGAGGGGAGGGGCAGCGCGGGTCAGACGGAGAGGAAGCGGTAGCGCAGGCCGGCGGTGATCAACTGCAGTTGATTGTTCACATTGAACTTCGCCATCATGCGCTTGGTGTAGGTCTTCACCGTTTCCAACCCCACGCATTTCCTCTGCGATCTGCCGATAGTTCTGGCCCCGGTAGAGCAAGGTGAGCACCTGGCGCTCCTGATCCGACAGCGGCGGAATCCCGATGGGGGCCTGCGGGAGGAAGTCCATGCTGACCATCAGCGAACGGCCCAGGGAGTGGAAGTCAGTGGGCTGGCCGCCGCGGGCCAGGGTTTTGACGGCGGCGACGATGGATTCGGGGTCCATGTCCTTGTCCAGCGTGGCCCGGGCGCCCGCGTCGATCGCGCGTGCCAGGCCCGGGCCCGGGGTAATGGTGGTCAGCAGCATGACATTGGCCCAGGGGTCGGCGGCCATGATCGCAGCGGTGGCGTCGATGCCGTTGAGCGTGTCCAGGCCGAAGTCCACGTCCATCAGCACCACGCTGGGGTGGTGCCGCTTGTACGTGTCGATGCCGTCCTGCGCGGTCCGACAGGGTTCCAGGACGGTGATTTCAGGATCCGCGGCCAGGATATTGGATACGCCACGGCGCACCCAGCCGTCGTTGTCGACGACCATGGCGGTAATGGGCTGCCCGGGCCCCACGATCCGGCCTGGTTTCGCAGTCACTTGCAGTACTTCTGGCGTGAAGCTGGTAGCGGATGGGTTGATAAGGCGAGGATGATGGAAATGATCATGCGCATGTATCCATCTGAGCACGAATCGGCTTGCCGCTTGTCCCTTGATCGGGGGACATTTCATTGTCATTCCTCGGCACGGGCAGATCGATTCTGACTCGAAACAGGCCACCGGGTTCTACCCACGCGGAACAGACACCATTCCAAGCGGTGGCCCGCTGGGCCAGGGTATAGGGCTGTGCGGCCTCGCTCTGTGTGGTGGTGGGATTACTGGCCTCCAGGCGAAGCACGTGCCGCCCGGCCGAATCGTTGAGTCCGACGCTGATCAGACAGCGTTCATGGTCAGCCGCGTGCTTGACGGTGTTCGTTGCGAGTTCGTGGACCATGAAGATCACTGCCTGGGCGAACGGGGTGCTGCAGTATTCGGGAATCGTGCCGGTGGAGATCTGTACGGAGAATCCTGCAGTACGGGTTACCGATGCAATGGACGCCAGCGCAGTGTGAACCTCTGCCCGCAGCTGAGCCGGTTGGTCCTGGACCGTGTCGCCTTCTTTGAGTGTGGCCAGCATCTGCGAGAGTTGCTGGCGGCCCCTGGCTGTGATCATGGACAGCTCAGTCAGTAGCCGAGGATCAACGGCTTTCGTGTCCCCACCGGCCAGTTCGCGAATCATCGCGGCCTGGGCGGACAGGACGTGTGAGAAGGTGTCATGGGTGTCGATGGCGATCCCGATTTTCATGTCGGCGATCTGCTGCGCATGAGCGGCAGCTTCCTCGCGATTGATTCGGATCAGTTCCGCTATTCGCTTGTCCATGTACCAGGCGACCCAGCCTGCTACGACGAATAGCAGCGCCATAGCAATCGAGTATATGTCGATGCGGCCCTCGAACTCCGGGTTTCCCAGCGCTGACGCAAACTGGTAAAGAGCCAGAGTCACCGCAGTGGCAATCGCCGTCCACACCCAGCGACCGCGGCTGGCGAAAACCACTACTGCCAGGGACAGAGGCATGTCGTAGCTGCAGAGGAAATCGGGATAGACAGCGACACTGATGATGTAGCCCAGGGTGCTGAAAATCACTGTCGCAGTCGGACAGAACGCAGCCAACACCATAAAGAGCGGAAGAGCCGACCTCAGAACGACATAGAGAAGATCGTCGGACTCGGCTCCTCTGTCGGGCAGGGCAAAGAAAATACTCTCACTGAAGATGGCCATCCGAATGGGGAAGTCGACAGTGCGCGGGCCCCGGAGGAACCGCCAGACCTTCTGTGCGATGGTGCGAACGTGGGGATTGAGCAGGACCTGCTTGGGGTGTCTCACGGATAGATTTTGGCACGTACCTGCAGCGGCTCCAAATGTCCCCCGATCGGGGGACACGGGAGCAGCTTGCATCTAGAAGACTGGCGCTGAGGTCTGTTAGACCCCAGTAGATACTTGAGCGAAAGTAGTTGAAGTGAATCCGTTGGAACCTGGTGGTTCGGGCATCTTAATCGCATTGTTGACACTTGCAATCACGGTCCTCGCTGTGTGTGCATTCATATCGATCGCGCGTTCAAGAAGAAGTTCTATTCTAATTCGTTCTGCCTGGGTGTGTGCGGTGGTGTTTGTTCCAATCGCCGGCCCTGTTGGTTGGTTTATCTGGACTGGACTCTACAAGTCCAGAGTCGGTTTCGAATAGGCGACCATACGGTGTCGCACGCAAGAGCAAGAGAGACAGGGAATGTAAAGAGTGAATAAGCAGACGATAGTAGGCCTGTGTGTGACCGGAGTCGGAATCGTTGGCGTCGTGGCCGCGTGCGTTTACCTCGTGGCGTTGGGGTATCAGGCTGATGCCTCACTTGAAGGCGGAGGCGCCTCACAGGGATGGTGGGAGTTGGGCCTGGCCCTGCTGGCCGTCGTGATCGGCCAAGTGCTGGCGATTTGGGGTGGTCTGAAAGGCAATCAGGCGAAACGGGTGCGGCCCCGACATGGATGACTTTTCTGCGAAAGCAGCTCGGTAGTGGTAATGCTCAGAGGCCTGTCGTTTACGATCGCAGGGGTTCTTGCCCTGACCTTCTTCCCGGTGGACGGCGCCGCTGATGTCAGCCAGCCTGGTGGATATCCGGTGTTCCACGTCGTGGGCTGCCTCGTGCCGGGCCTCCTGGGATCAGGAGTCTCATGTGCTTTGCGAAAGGGTGCTGGAATCATGGGTCTGGCCCTGGGCAGTGTGACAGTACTTGCAGCCAGCTTCCTCATCGGATTCTTGCTCGAGCCGTCGGAAGAAGCCGGTTCGGTCTGGGCCGGATATTCGACCTTCGGCTCGTTGGGTGTCCCCCTGGCCGCCATCGGGGTGGTGCTGTACTCCGTGTTCTGGTTATTGGCGGATGCCAGACAGCCGCGTGTGTGATGGCCGTGAGCGCTGCAGCGGTCCCGCATGAGGTCGAACTGAAACGCAAACCCACATGGGAATGGCCGCTGCTGTGCTGCGTCGCGGCTCGTGCAGGGCTCTCACACCCCTGCATTTCGCCCCTGGCTGAATCGCCTTCGGCCCAGGGCGAAATGGCAATAAAACCCGGGGTCACCTGGTTTAGAGTCGTAGAAATCAACGGACTCTCAACTGACTCGAGGAGGGCTCATGTTTGAGCGGTTTACAGATCGTGCCCGTCGCGTCGTGGTCTTGGCGCAGGAAGAAGCCAAGCTTCTGAAGCACAACTACATCGGCACGGAGCACATCCTGCTGGGCCTCATCCACGAGGGCGAGGGAATCGCGGCCAAGGCCCTGGACGGTATGGGTATCACCCTGGACAAGGTCCGCGAACAGGTCGTCGACATCATCGGCGAGGGGCAGCAGGCCCCCACCGGCCACATCCCCTTCACCCCGCGCGCCAAGAAGGTGCTGGAGCTGAGCCTGCGCGAAGCGCTGCAGCTGGGCCACACCTACATCGGCACCGAACACATCCTGCTGGGCCTGATCCGCGAGGGCGAGGGCGTGGCAGCACAGGTCCTGGTCAAGCTCGACGCGGACCTGGGCCAGGTGCGCCAGGAAGTCATCAAGCTGATCTCCGGCTACCAGGGCAAGGAACCCGTGGCCGCCGGCGGTCGCGAAGAGGGCACGCCCTCGGGCTCGCTGGTGCTCGACCAGTTCGGCCGCAACCTCACCGCCGCCGCGCGCGAGGGCAAGCTGGACCCGGTCGTGGGCCGCAAGGAACAGATGCTGCGCGTGATGCAGATCCTGTCGCGGCGCACCAAGAACAACCCCGTGCTGATCGGCGAACCCGGCGTCGGCAAGACCGCAGTGGTCGAGGGCCTGGCACAGGCGATCGTCGCAGGCGACGTCCCGGAGACGCTCAAGGACAAACAGCTCTACACGCTGGACCTGGGCTCCCTGGTGGCCGGCTCCCGCTACCGCGGTGACTTCGAGGAACGCCTGAAGAAGGTGCTCAAGGAGATCCGCACCCGCGGGGACATCATCCTGTTCATCGACGAGATCCACACCCTGGTGGGCGCGGGCGCGGCCGAGGGCGCGATCGACGCGGCCTCGATCCTGAAGCCCATGCTGGCCCGTGGCGAACTGCAGACGATCGGCGCGACGACGCTGGACGAGTACCGCAAGAACATCGAGAAGGACGCGGCCCTGGAACGCCGCTTCCAGCCGATCCAGGTACCCGAACCCACGCTGGCCGATGCGATCCAGATCCTCAAGGGCCTGCGCGACAAGTACGAGGCGCACCACAAGGTCACCATCACCGATGGCGCCCTGGCAGCGGCCGTGAACATGTCCGATCGCTACATCAACGACCGGTTCCTCCCCGACAAGGCGATCGACCTGATCGACGAGGCCGGCGCCAAGCTGCGCATCCAGCGCCTGTCCGAGCCGCCGGAACTCAAGGCCATGGACGAGAAGATCGCCGATGCGCGCCACCGCAAGGAGGCCGCGATCGACGCCCAGGACTTCGAGAAGGCAGCCGAGGGCCGCGATGCGGAGAAGCAGCTGACGGAGGAGCGCGAGAAGCTGGAGCGCGATTGGCGCAACGGCGTCCAGGGCTCCGCCGTGGTCGACGAGGAACTCATCGCGGAAGTCCTGGCATCTGCCACGGGCATCCCGGTGTTCCAGCTGACGGAAGAGGAATCCGCGCGCCTGCTGCGCATGGAGGACGAACTGCACAAGCGCGTCATCGGGCAGAACGAGGCGATCAAGTCGATCTCGCGGGCCATCCGCCGCACGCGCGCCGGCCTGAAGGACCCGAACCGCCCATCCGGTTCGTTCATCTTCGCCGGCCCCACGGGCGTCGGCAAGACCGAGCTGGCCAAGGCGCTGGCGGAGTTCCTGTTCGGCGATGAGGATTCGCTCATCAGCCTGGACATGAGCGAGTTCTCCGAGAAACACACGGTCTCGCGTCTATTCGGTTCGCCCCCCGGCTACGTGGGCTACGAAGAGGGCGGCCAGCTGACCGAAAAGGTCCGCCGCAAGCCCTTCAGCGTGGTCCTGTTCGACGAGGTGGAGAAGGCCCACGCGGACATCTTCAACTCGCTGCTGCAGATCCTCGAAGACGGACGTCTGACGGATTCGCAGGGCCGCGAGGTCGACTTCAAGAACACGATCATCATCATGACGACGAACCTGGGCACCCGCGACATCAACCGCGGCACACCCCTGGGCTTCCAGTCCGGTGAGAACGTGGACACGAACTACGACCGGATGAAGCAGAAGGTCAACGAAGAGCTCAAGCAGCACTTCCGTCCCGAGTTCCTCAACCGCGTGGACGACACCATCGTCTTCCCGCAGCTGCAGAAGCCGGAGATCCTGCAGATCGTCTCGCTGTTCCTGGACCGCGTGAACAAGCGCCTGGCCGATCAGTCCATGTCGATCGTCGTCTCCGACGCCGCCAAGGAACTGCTGGCCGACCGTGGTTACGACCCCGTGCTGGGCGCCCGGCCGCTGCGCCGGACCATCCAGCAGGAGATCGAGGACCAGCTTTCCGAGCGGATCCTGTTCAATGAGATCCACTCCGGTCAGACGGTGTCCGTCGACGTCGAGGGCGAGGGCCGCGACGCGAAGTTCACCTTCGAGGCGAAGGACAATGAGCGGGTTCCGGTGGCCGTGGGTGCGGACGCTCCCGCGGACGAGGAGCCGACCGCCGAACTCGGTTCCGCCGAGGTCACCGGCGAGTAAGCGCCCAGGTGCCGGTCCGCGCGGGCCGGCACCGTCCTCGCACCGTACGAAAGGGGCCGGGCAACCAAGAAGTTGGTTGCCCGGCCCCTTTCGTGTCGCCTCGGCGGCGGTGTGGCCGCTGCGGCCGGAACGACCGCTGCGGTGCCGGCAGCGGCCGTCCCAGTGGCGGTTTGCTCAGTATTGGTTGGGGCCCGAGGCCGGGGGCACGTTGTTGTTCGGCCACTGGGCGTTTCCGGACCCGAACACCGGCGGGCCCGAAGGGAACTGCGGAGCTGCCGGGGTCGAGCCCGGAGCGGAGCCTGCGGGCTGGGAGCCGGTCGCAGGATACACGGGAGGCGCAGACGGCGCCGCGTTCGGCTGCGGGGCAGAGCCGGCCGCCGGTGCAGAACCCTGAACCGGCGCCGAACCGGCCGCCGGTGCCGAGGGCGCTTGGGGTGCGGGCGCCGAGCCCTGCGCATTCGGGGCCGAGGGGTAGGCCGGTGCCGAGGGATAGGCCTGGCCCGCCGAGGGGTAGGGCATCCCAGCCGAGGGGTAGTTCTGTGCTGCGGGGTAGCCCTGCGGCAGCTGCCCCTGAGACGGTGCGCCCGGCATCTGCTGTGGGGAGGGGTAGGCGTAGCCGGGCTGCGAGGCGCCGGCGCCCGGGGCCATCACGCCGTAGCGGCGGAAGATCTCCTGCTGCTTGCGCGTATTGACCTCCCTGATGATGCCGTTGATGAGGAAGGCGTCGATGATCAGCCAGATCCACACGGGGATCCAGAAGATCAGGCCGATGCCGACGAACCAGATCAGAATCCAGCCGATGGCGTAGAGGATCGTCATGGTGACGGCGCTGCCCGTGCGGCCCAGATAATAGCGGTGGGCGCCCAGCGAACCGAGGAAGAGCCAGAGCAGCCATGCGGGGAGGGGGGTCTTCTTCTCATTGTCGTAGGCCATCTGTGCGGCCACGAGTTGGGTCTGATCATTCATCGGCGGTCTGCGATTCTGTTTGCGGATTCTGTGTTTGGCGATGTTGTCGATAACAGGTTTCCCTCAGCCTAACGCAAGCCCCATCACACTCGGATGCAACGACCGGGCGCGGTTTCGGCGGTGGAAGAATGAACCCATGCCAGCAGATACGCGCAATACCGACCCGAAGAACACCCCGGCCACAGCAGCCCGGGCGACCATCACCGGGATCGAACCGGCTCTGGTGACCCTGAGCCACACCATCCACGCCGATCCGGAACCGGGTTCGCAGGAGTTCCACGCTCTGGCCCACCTGGCCGAATTCGCCCGGGGTATTCCCGGCACGCAGGTGACAACCGGCGTCGGCGGGCTGGAGACTGCGCTACTTGCCACCGCCGGTACCGGGGGCTTCGGGATCACCATCTGCGCGGAATACGATGCGCTGCCCGGAGTGGGCCACGCCTGCGGGCACAACATCATCGCCGCAGCGGCCGCCGGCGCCTTCGCGGCCCTGGCCCCGCTGGCGGACGAACTGCACGCCACCGTCCGCCTGCTGGGCACCCCGGCCGAGGAGACCACCGGCGGCAAGATCGACCTATTGGACGCCGGTGCCTTCGCCGGGACCTCGGTCGCCATGATGATCCACCCCGCCGACCACGATTCCACCGGCATGCGGCCCTACGCCTGCGCCGGCTACACGGTGCGCTTCCACGGCCGCGCCGCCCACGCCTCGATGGCCCCGCAGAAGGGTGTCAACGCGCTGGACGCGCTGACGGTGGCGCTCACCGCGATCGGCCTGAACCGTCAGCAGCTGGCGGCCGACCAGCAGATCCACTATGCGGTGCACTCGGGCGGGAGCGCCTCGAACGTCATCCCCGCGCTGGCGGAAGCCGAGTTCATGGTCCGCGGCGGTACGCAGGATTCCCTGGCCGCCGTCGACGAGGTCCTGCAGCGCTGCCTGCGCGCCGGCGCCCTGGCCGCCGGCGCCACCGTGGAGATCGAGGAGATCGGCAAACCGTATCTGGACATCGTGCCGGATCCACAACTCGAGGCGGTCTTCGCCGGGCATTCGGCCGAACTGGGGCGCCCGTTGCCGGGGCCCTCGCCGCTGGCGGGGTCGACCGATATGGGCAATGTGTCCCACCGGTTCAGGGCGATCCACCCGATGCTGGGCCTGGGGGAGGGTTGTCCTCCCATGCACAGTCCGGAGTTCGCGCGCTTCGCGGTGTCCGAGGCCGGCGACCGTGCCGTGCGCGATGGGGCCCTGTGTATGGCCCTGACCGGGATCGATGCGGCTCTGGGCGCAACCTCGGGTGTATAGTCTTCCACTGTTACTAAAAGTTATGCATCAGTGGATGCGGCAGCGAAGGAACTATGACCAACCAGGCCCTAGTAGCCACACCCCGGCCCCCGGAATTCAGCCATAAGAAGGCGATGAAGGCCGGAATCGCCTCGTTCGTCGGAACCTCGATCGAGTGGTACGACTTCTACGTCTACGCGACCGCCGCCGCGCTGGTGTTCCCACAGCTGTTCTTCCCCGAACAGAACGCCTTCGTGGGAGTCCTGGCGTCCTTCGCCACCTATGCGGTCGGCTACTTCGTCCGGCCCCTGGGCGGGATCGTGTTCGGCCACATCGGCGACCGGATCGGGCGGCAGAAGTCCCTGGTGCTCACCCTGCTCATCATGGGCGTGTCCACGATGCTGGTGGGCTGCCTGCCCGTCTACGAGACCCTGGGCGCCGGTGCTCCCATCCTGTTGGTGCTGCTGCGGGTCGTGCAGGGCCTGGCGGTGGGTGGCGAATGGGGTGGCGCCGTGCTGCTGGCCGTGGAGAACGCGCCGGAGAAGTACAAGGGCTTCTACGGTGCCTTCCCCCAGGTGGGCAATGCGATGGGCGCCCTGCTGTCATCGGGCATCTTCGCCCTGCTGACCATGCACGGCTCGGAATTCCTGGAATCCGGCGGCTGGCGCATCCCCTTCCTGGTGTCGGCCGTGCTGATCGCCGTGGGCTACTGGGTCCGCCGCACGGTCGAGGAGACGCCGGTGTTCAAGCAGGAGCTGGCGGCCCGCGCGGCCTCGGGCGACAAGCCGAAACTGCCCCTGGTCCAGGCGATCAAGGAGAACTGGCCTGCCATGCTGTTGGCCGTGGGCCTGACGCCGATCTCCGGTGCCGGGTACTACGTCATCACAACGTTCGCCACCAGCTACGCCACCGGTGAGCTGTCCGATATCCATATGGACGCCAATCTGTTCCTGCGCGTGCTGTCAGTGGCGTCCTTCTGCGAATTGATCTCCACCCTGATCATCGGTTGGTTCGCCGACAAGATCGGGCGCAAGCGCACCATGGCCGTATCGCTCTTCGTGTTCTGCGCCCTGTCCATTCCCATGTTCCTCACCCTGTCCACCGGCCCGATCTGGCTGATCTTCCTGCTCTTCGCCCTGACCCGCGTGGCCGTCAACGGCTCCTGGGCGCCCATCTCGGCGATCATGTCGCAGATGTTCAAACCGGGATCGCGCCAGACCAGCCTGTCGTTCTCCTACAGCGTGGCCGCGGCCATCTGGTCGGGCCTGACCCCACTGCTGGCCACCGGCCTGTACGGGGCGACACACTCGATCTGGTCCGTCATCATCATGCTCGTGGCCATGTCCCTGCTCAGCCTGGTCTGTCTGGCCCTGGCCCCGCAGCGCACGGACGACGAGGTCTTCGCCTGAACCACCACGGTGCCCAAACGACCACCGCCGACGAATGGAAGAATGAACGCATGACGGCCGACACCGACTCCGCTGACCACTTCGCCCCGCGCCCGCTGCCCGGCGGCCTGTACATCCGCCGCGCCCGCGTGGCCGATGTCGCAGCGATCCGCGCGCTGGTCGCCCCGCTGGTGGACCAGCGGATCCTGGTGGAGAAGGACCACGTCAACTACTTCGAGGCCCTGCCGGAATTCCAACTGGTCGTCGACCTGCACGCGGACGGGACGGAGACCCTGGTCGCCTGTGCCGCCCTGCACGTGCTGTGGACCGACCTGGCCGAGGTCCGCACGGTCGCGACGAACCCGGACTACCGCCGCCGTGGGGTGGGCCGGGCGCTCATCACCCAGATGTTGGCCGACGCCCGCGCGATCGGCGTGTCCCGGGTGTTCTGCCTGACATTCGAGACCAGCTTCTTCGCAGGCCTGGGTTTCGAGGCGATCGAGGGCACCCCCGTATCGCCCGATGTCTACGGCGAACTGCTGCGCTCGCACGATGAGGGCACCGCCGAGTTCCTGGACCTGGCTCGGGTCAAACCGAATACCCTGGGCAATACGAGGATGATCGTCCACTTGGAGTGACTCCGGACGGGCTCAGGACGGGCCTCGGCCGGGCTCCGGAGCGAAGGGAGCGAACCGCCGCATGTCAGAACAACCGCAGGTCATCGAGGTCCGTGGGGCCCGGGTCCACAACCTGGCCGACATCGACGTCGACATCCCCCTGGGGAAGCTGGTGGCGGTGGCCGGGGTCTCCGGGTCCGGCAAGTCCTCCTTGGCCGTGGGCGTGGTCTATGCCGAGGGCTCGCGGCGCTATCTCGAGGCGTTGTCAACCTATACGCGCCGCCGCCTGACCCAGGCCTCGCGCCCGGCCGTTGACAGTGTCAGACACGTGCCGGCGGCCCTGGCCCTGCGCCAGCGCCCCGGCCAGGCCGGCATCCGCTCGACCTTCGGCACCTCCACCGAACTGCTCAACGCGCTGCGCCTGCTGTTCTCCCGCATCGGCTCCCAAACCTGCCCGAACGGCCACCATGTGGCACCGACTTCGAACGTGGCCCGCGAACACGAGATCGTCTGCCCGGTGTGCGACGCGCGCTTCTTCGGCCTGGGCGCCGAGGCCCTGGCCTTCAACTCCGCCGGCGCCTGCCCCGGGTGCTCGGGTACCGGGACCGTGCGCCTGGTCGACGACACGACTCTGGTCCCCGATGAGTCCCTGTCGATCGAGGCCGGTGCAGTGCTTCCCTGGCAGCTGTTCGGGCTGCGCGTCATGGGGCAGGTCGCCCAGGCCCTGGGCGTGCGCACCGACGTGCCCTTCTCCCGGCTGAGTGATCGGGAACGGGACCTGGTGTTCGCCGGCGAGGCCGTGTCCAGGGAGGTGACCGTGCCGTCGAAGAGCGGCAAGGTCTTCCAGTTCAACGCCGTCTACCACAATGCCCACGACACCGTCGTCGAAGCCCTGCACAAGGCCAAGACCGATAAGGGCCTGAACCGCATCAACCGCTTCCTCTCCGTCCAGACCTGCCCCGACTGCCACAGCACCCGGCTCAACGAGCGGGTCCGCGCCATTGACGTCGACGGGTACGACCTGGCCCAGGTCAGCGCCTGGCCGCTGGCCCGCACGGCCGCCTGGATCCGGGACCTGCCCCAGCGGCTGTTCGGGGGTAGTGACGCAGACACCGCGTCCACCGCGCCACGGCCCGCGGCCGAAGAGCTGCCCGGACTGCGCGCCATGGCAGCCGGGATCGGCGGACAGTTCCTCGACACCGCCGGAATGCTCATGGACCTGGGGCTGGGCTACCTGGGCCTCGACCGCGCCCAGTCCACCCTGTCCACCGGCGAGCGGCAGCGCGCGGAACTGGCGCGGGCCGTGCGCAATGAGACCACCGGGGTGCTCTATGTGCTCGACGAGCCCTCGATCGGCATGCACCCATCGAACATTCGAGGCCTGCTCGAGGTGATCCGCCGGCTGCTGGCCGACGGGAACTCCGTGATCGTCGTCGACCACGATGTGCAGGTGCTGCGCGAGGCGGACTGGCTGCTGGAGATCGGCCCCGGCTCCGGCTCCGAGGGCGGCCGGGTCGTAGCCCAGGGTCCGTTGGATCAGATGCTGTGCGAGGAGCGGTCCCGGATCGCACCATTCATCAGGGCCGAGGCGCCGGAGCGGGTGCGCGCGTACGTGCCCACTGGGGAGGTGTTCGCCCACGGGAGCCTGAGCCTGGGCACCGCACCGCTGCACACCGTGCACGCCCTGGATGTGGAGGTGCCGATCGGCAGGCTGACCGCGGTGACCGGGGTGTCCGGTTCTGGCAAGACCACCCTGGTGCTCGAATCCCTGGTTCCGGCCCTGCGGGCGGCCGGTGGTGATTTGCCGGAGCACGTCACGCACATCGACCCCGCGGGCATCAAACGGGTCAATGTGGTCGACGCCAGCCCGATCGGGGTGAACGTGCGCTCGACGGTGGCGACATATTCCGGGGTGATGGACGAGCTGCGGCGCGCCTATGCGAAGACCCCGGCTGCCAAAGCGGCCGGGTTGAAAGCGGGGGCCTTCTCCTACAACACCGGCGAGTTGCGCTGTAGCGAGTGCGACGGCACCGGGCAGACGAGCCTGGACGTGCAGTTCCTGCCGGACATCGACATGGAGTGCGCCGTGTGCCATGGCTCCCGCTACGGCGCGCGGGCCGACGGGGTGCGCCTGGAGTTAGCAGCCGGAGATGGAGGTGCCAGCGCCGAGCCCGGCGCGACGCTCACCCTGCCGCAGGTCCTGGGCCTGAGCGTGCGCGAGGCCGCCGCCGCGCTGTGCGGTACCCCGGGGTTGAAGAAGGCCGCCAGGGTGTTGGAGACCCTGGTCGAACTTGGCCTGGGCTATCTGACCCTGGGCGAGGCGACCACCGCTCTGTCCGGCGGCGAGGCACAAAGGCTGAAGCTGGCCGGCGAGGTGGGCCGGGACCAGTCCGATGCGCTGTTCGTCTTCGACGAACCCTCGATCGGCCTGCACCCCTTGGACGTGCAGACCCTGCTGCGGGTGCTGCAGCGGTTGATCGACGGCGGGGCCACCGTCGTGGTGATCGAGCACGATCTGGACGTCATCGCCAATGCCGACCACCTGATCGATATGGGGCCAGGCGGTGGTGCCGACGGCGGCCGGATCGTGGCCACCGGTACCCCGGAGCAGCTGGCCGCCGGTGCGAAGTCCACGGATGCTGCCGGGGAGAGCGTGACCGCGAAGTACCTCTCCGCATGAAAGTAGTTGCCAGGTTGGAAAGTGAATGCTCTAATGGAAAGCATTAGATCGCAGACACGCAACGAGGCAAAGGAGCCCAGCCATGCAACGCGAACCAGAATCAAATGCCGGAGTGGGGCGTGGCCGCCCGGAGGCCGCGAACTCGGGAGCCGCAGATGATCGGGCCCTGTCCGCACAGCAGGCCGGAGAACTGCTGGACCGGGTGGGGGATGCCGAACGGAACACGCCCACCCCGGTCCCCGCAGCGCTGATCTCCCTGGGAATCATGTGCGCAGCCGCATCCCTGTACCTGCTGGCCCGCTACTTCGACATCTCCGAGGTGTCGCAGCCGGGCTCGCTGTCGCTGGAAACCACGCTGCTCATCTTCCTCCTCGCCTGGATCGCAGTCGCCATCGTGATCCTGTTCCTGTTCCGGGAGCGCTGGCGCCGCGGGATGGGCCTGCGCTGGTCGATCTACATCGGATGCTGGGCAGTGCTGTGGATCCTGGGGCTCGTGGTGGTTCCGCAGGCCGCACTCCTGTGGATCGCACCGCTGTTTCTGCCGCTGCTGGTCATCGCGGTGGCCACGGAGGCCGGATACTCGCGTCGGCCCCGCATAGACGGAACCCGTGGAACCGCATCCCGAGGAGGCGCCTGATGCCCGTGCGGAATCAGGGGGAGGCTGAGGGACCGCAGCGGACCCACCCGCGTTTCGCCCTGGAACCCGCTCTGGCCAATCCCGTGCGATTCTCCCTGGTGGCGGCGCTGGCCGCGGTGGAACGCAGTTCCTTCGCGGACCTCAAGGACGATCTGCACATCAGCGATTCCGCACTGTCCAAGCAGATCTCGGAACTGGAGAAGGATGGGTTTGTGCGGGTGTCCAAGGGGTTCGTGGGCAAGCGGCCGCGCACCACGGTGTCCCTGAGCCCGGAGGGCCTTAAGCGCTGGCGGGCCCATCTGGACGTCCTGCGGACCATCGCCGGCACCGGCTGATATGGGACCGCAGCCGGGCAGTTCGGACCGGACCGAGCGGAAGGCGCGAAAACGGCCTCGGGCCACATGGGCCACCCGAAATAACGGGTGATCCACGTGGCCCGAGGCCGTTCCTGCGCTCATCGGCGACTATTGCAGCGCCGACCAAGCGGTCAGGCGTCCAGCAGCTCCGTATTGCGCACTGCGCCCTTGTCGGCCGAGGTCGCCAACAGTGCATAGGCCTTCAGTGCCCGGCTGACCTGGCGGTCGCGGTTCTTCGGCTTGAAACCGCCATTGGCCTTGAGCTCCTCGCGACGGCGGTCCAGCTCTGCGTCATCGACCATCAGCTCCAGCTTGCGCGAAGGGATGTCGATGAGGATCTGGTCCCCGTCCTCGATCAGCGCGATATCGCCACCGGCCGCGGCCTCGGGCGACATATGGCCGATCGACAGGCCCGAGGTGCCGCCGGAGAAACGGCCGTCGGTGATCAGTGCGCACTTCTTGCCCAGCTTGCGTCCCTTGAGGAACGAGGTCGGGTGCAGCATCTCCTGCATACCCGGGCCGCCCTTGGGGCCCTCGTAGCGGATGACGACGACGTCGCCCTCCTTGACGGTCTTGTCCAGGATCTTCTGGACCGCCTCCTCCTGGGATTCGCAGACCACGGCCGGGCCCTCGAAGTGCCAGATGGATTCGTCCACGCCCGCGGTCTTGACCACAGCGCCGTTGGGAGCCAGGTTGCCGCGCAGCACGCCCAGCCCGCCATCCTTGGTGTAGGCATGCGGGAAGGCGCGGATGCAGCCGTTCTGGTCGTCCAGATCCAGTTCTGTCCACTCATTGGACTGGCTGAAGGCCTTGGAGGACCGCACGCCGCCGGGGGCGGCATGCCACAGCTGCCAGGCCTCGTCGGTGGCCTTGCCACCGCGCACATCCCAGTCGTCCAGCCACTGGTTCAGGCTGGGGGAGTGGACCGAGTGGACGTCCTGGTGCAACAGGCCCGCGCGGTTGAGCTCGCCCAGCAGTGCGGGGATGCCGCCTGCCCGGTGGACGTCCTCGACGTAGAAGGTCTTGCCGTTGATGGTGTTCGGTGCGACCTTGGCCAGGCACGGGACGTTGCGCGAACGCTCGTCGATGTCCTCGAGGTCGTAGTCGACGCCGCCTTCCTGGGCCGCGGCCAGCAGGTGCAGGATCGTGTTGGTCGATCCGCCCATCGCGATGTCCAGGGCCATGGCGTTGTCGAAGGCGTTCTGCGTGGCGATATTGCGCGGCAGCACGGATTCGTCGCCCTCGTCGTAGTACCGGTGGCACAGATCCACGACCGTCTGGCCGGCCTTTTCATACAGGGCGCGGCGGGCGGTGTGCGTGGCCAGGGTCGAGCCGTTGCCGGGCAGTGACAGGCCGATGGCCTCGGTCAGGCAGTTCATCGAGTTGGCGGTGAACATGCCCGAGCAGGATCCGCAGGTGGGGCAGGCGTTCTGCTCGATGAGGTTCATATCCTCATCGGAGACATCGTCGTTGGCCGCCTCGCTGATCGCGTCGATCAGGTCCAGCGTCTTGATCGACCCGTCGGTCAACGTGGTCCGGCCGGCCTCCATCGGCCCACCGGAGACGAAGACGACGGGGATGTTCAGGCGCATGGCGGCCATGAACATGCCCGGGGTGATCTTGTCGCAGTTCGAGATGCACACGATGGCGTCAGCGCGGTGCGCCTCCACCATGTATTCGACGGCGTCGGCGATGAGCTCACGGCTGGGCAGCGAGTAGAGCATGCCGTTGTGGCCCATCGCGATGCCATCGTCGACGGCGATGGTGTTGAATTCGCGCGGAATGCCGCCGGCTTCCTTGATGGCGTCGCTGACGATGCGCCCCACCGGCTGCAGGTGGGTGTGGCCCGGGACGAATTCGGTGAAGCTGTTGGCAACCGCGATGATCGGTTTGCCGAAGTCCTTCGAATCGACCCCTGCGGCGCGCAGCAGCGCCCTTGCACCGGCCATATTGCGACCGTGCGTGACTGTTCTGGATCGAAGTATTGTCATGCCCCGATTGTCTCACTCATATCGCGATTGTCCCAGTATCAGGGCAGTGTGATCCCACTTTCTGAGACCCGGGCGAGGCCGTCGGAGACCAGATCGGCAATTAGGCCCGAGGTTCGTTCCTCATTTCCCAGTTCCCGCACCCGCATGATCGCCTTCTGCACGGCGGCGTCGAAGGACTCCATGGCGGTGGGATCGAAGCGGAGCACCGGAGCGGTGAACAGATCGACGGGGACCGGCGCCGGCCCGGCCTGGCGCAGCACGGCCATGATCGCCCCGCGCAGTTGCCGGTCAGTGCCGGCCCAGGCCTGTGTCTTGGGCTTGTGCGCCGCAGGCGCCGCGGGCCTCCCCGCGCGCAGCCAGGTGCAGTCGGCGGCCAGCGGGCAGGCAGCACAGTCCGGATTGTGCGAGGTGCACACCAGCGCGCCGAGCTCCATCAGTCCCGCGTTCCACGCGACATGGGCCGGCGGCCCTGGCACGTCTTCCCCGCGTGGCACCAGCTCCAGGGCCCAGGCCTGCTCCCGCTTCGACAGGGCCGCCTTGGGGTGCTCGAGGGCGCGGAAGGCCCTGGCCAGCACCCTGCGGATGTTGACGTCGAGCACTGCGACCCGCCGCCCATAGGCGAAGGAAGTGACCGCCGCAGCCGTGTAGGTGCCGATGCCGGGCAGGGCCAGGAGTTCGTCGACGTCACCGGGTACCTCGGACCCGGGCAGGGCCGCGACGGCGGCGGCGCACTCCTGTAGGCGCAGGGCCCGGCGGGGGTAGCCCAGGGTGTCCCACATCTTGAGCACCTCGGCGGTGGGGGCCGCGGCCAGGTCGGCTGGTTCGGGCCAACGGGCCATCCATGCCTCCCAGCGGGGCGCCACCCGCGACATGGGAGTCTGCTGGCTCATCACCTCGGACACCAGCACACCCCATGCGGTGGTGCCGGGGCGTCGCCATGGCAGGTCGCGGGCGTGCGCGGCGAACCACGAGGTGATCGCCCCGTGTGCACGTTTCAGGACAGGAGAGGGGACATGGGGAAGTTCGGTGCCGAGTTGGGTGTTGGTGGAGCGTGTCATCGTCTGCTCACCCCCTAAGCCGGATAGGCTGAAGGGGATATGTCTCCTTCCACGAATGGTCCAGGGGGTGCGCGGCCCGGTACGCGCCCTGCACAAGGTCAGTCACATCTCACGGGGCACAGGCGACTGCCCGCGGCAGTCTACCGCAGGCGCAGGATCGCCCTGGTCGTGCTCACCCTGCTGGTGGTCGTCCTGTTCATCGTGGGCATCAGCCTGCTGGTCGGCGGCCTGAAGAAGGGCAAGGCCTCCGCGCAGGACGATCCGGCCCAGCAGGCCGCGGCGGCTCAGGAGACGGAGGCGTCCACGCCGACGCCCACTGCTCCGGTTCCCGTCGGCGACGAGGCCAGCGGCATGTGCGATGAGGGCGCGGTGCAGATGTCGGCTAAGACGGACAAGAAGTCGTATAAGCCCGATGGCATGGTGAAGATGGCCCTGACGGTGAAGAACGCCAGCGGGGAATCCTGCAATATCGCCGTGGGCGTCAAGCAGCAGGACTTCCAGATCAAGCAGGGCGATAAGACAGTGTGGAGTTCGCGCTTCTGCCAGACGGGCACCGTCGACGACCAGACCGCGACCTTCGCGGCCGGTGCGTCTAAGGACGCCAAGCTGGAGTGGCATATGGAATCGGTTGATGACAAGTGCAATCGGGTCGCCGACGAGGTTCCCGCCGGCGACTACCAGTTGGTTGTGAAACTGGGCGACAAGTCGACCGCGCCGGCCGGTTTCAAGGTCGAAGCGTCGAAGTCCACCGAGAAGGCCAAAGAGTCCTAGGCACGGCGGAATCCTGGGCACGGGGGAGTCCTGGGCCAGGGCGGCCGGCCCTATGGCATCACCACTTGCAGGGCCTCCCCCAGATCCTCGCATTCCCTGATGCGCATTCCCGCGGGCGCCTTTACATTCTCCAGACTGCCCCTGGCCACCACCGCATTGGTGATGCCCAGGCGAGCCGCCTCCGAGAGCCTGCGGCCCACATCGGGGACCCGGCGGATCTCCCCGGACAGGCTGATTTCACCAATGGCCACCAGCCTGCTGTAGACCGGCCGGTTCGCCATCGCCGAAGCCAGGGCCAGGCACACCGCCAGGTCTGTGGCCGGTTCCGTGACCTTTGCCCCACCCACAGTGGAGACGAACACGTCCTGTTTGGTCGAGTTCTCCAGGGTCTTCGAGAGCACGGCCAGGTTCATCGCCACCCTGGAACCGTCCACCCCGGAAACGGTACGGCGCGGGGAACCGCCTGCGGCCTCGGCCACCAGGGCCTGGACCTCGACCACCAGGGGGCGGCGGCCCTCCTGGGTGACGGCCAGGCAGGTGCCGGGTGCGGCCTTGCCCGAACGGCTGAGGAACAGGCCGGAGGGATCCTCCAGGCTTTCGATGCCGCCCTCGGTCATATCGAAACAGCCCACCTCGTCCGTGGGGCCGAAGCGGTTCTTCAAAGCGCGCAGCAGGCGCAGCCGGGAATGTCGGTCGCCTTCGAAGGAACAGACCACGTCCACCAGGTGCTCCAACAGGCGGGGGCCGGCGACGTTGCCGTCCTTGGTGATGTGGCCGACCAGCACCGTGGGAATGGCATGTGTCTTGGCGGTGCGGATGACGGCCGCCGCCACTTCCCGTACCTGGGTCACACCGCCGGGCACGCCTTCGACCTCTGCTGATGCGAGGGTCTGCACGGAGTCCACCACCAGCAGATCGGGGGCTTCGGACTCCACCATGCCCAGCACGGTGCCCAAGTCCGTTTCCGCGGCCAACAGCAGATTGTCCTCCAGCGCATTGATCCGCCCGGCCCGTAGCCGCACCTGCCCTGCCGATTCCTCGCCGGTGACGTATAGAACCTTGGACTTCGCCCGCGCCGCCCTGGCCGCCACGTCCAGCAGCAGGGTGGACTTGCCCACGCCAGGTTCCCCGGCCAGCAGCACCACGGCCCCTGGCACGAAGCCGCCGCCGAGCACCCGGTCGAGTTCGCCCACTCCGGTGGGCCAGGCGGTGGCGGTCTGCGGATCGATGTCGCTGATTCGTTGCGCCTGCCTGCCGGGGACGGGTTTGGCCACCTTCGTGCGCACCGCGGCAGAGGTGGAGTTCCCCTCCTCCAGCGTGCCCCACTGGTGGCACTGCGGGCAGCGGCCCAGCCATTTGGGGGACTGGTAGCCGCAGTCCGTGCACTGATAGACCGAAGACGATTTAGCCATGCCCCCAGCATCGCACGAGCCGCTGACACGCCTCCCCACCCCGCCTCCCCAGAGTTCCACTACTTAACGAAATGTTGAAAACACTGTGCGGGAACGCTCCCATTCACCAATTCGTCAAGTAGTGGAACTTAAGAGAGAAGGGGCGGGCAGGAAGTAAACTGGGCGCCATGAGTAAGAACCGCTGGCGCGCCATCGTCGCGAACAACCCGGAGCACTCGCAGAGCTACGCCGATCGGTGGAAGGAACTGGAGCGCACCGGTCACGACATCGACGGCGAGGGCCGGTTGATCGATGCGATCTCCCAGCGCGGCTCGACCATCCTGGACGCCGGTTGCGGCACCGGCCGTGCCAGCCGCAGTCTGCTGGCGGCCGGGCATTCCGTGGTGGGCGTCGACCTGGATCCCGTGCTGGTGGCCGCCGCACAGGACGACTACCCCGCAGGCGAATGGCTGGTGGGCGATCTGGAGAAGCTCGAGGTCGAGCCGGGCGGTCCGCTGGACCGCCGCTTCGACGTGGTGTTCTCCGCCGGCAATGTGATGGCCTTCCTGGACCCCGCGCGCCGGGCCTCGGCGATCGCCTCGCTGGCGTTGCGCCTGGCCGACGACGGCAAACTGGTGGTGGGCTTCGGTGCCGGCCGCGGCTACGAGTTCGAGGACTTCTTCGCCGACCTGTCCGCCGCCGGCCTGGGCATCCAACAGCGCTTCTCCACCTGGCAGCTGGACCCCTTCGGCCCGGACTCGGACTTCCTGGTCTGCATCGCCCGCCCGGGCCGGGCCGGCGGGGACGCAGCCCGGGGCCCGGACGAGGACGACGAAGGCGCCCGCCCCGTCGGAATCGATGCGGGCGGGCGCTACTCGCTGCTGTAGGGCCCCGGCTCAGATACCCGCGGACTTCAGCTGGTCGGCGATGTATTCGGCCTGCCGGATCGCCAGGGCAACGATCGTCAGCGTCGGATTCGCCGCCGCCGAGGTGGTGAACACGGATCCGTCGGAGATGAACAGATTCGGCACATCGTGGGCCCTGCCCCACTTGTCGACCACCCCGTCCTCGGGCCGCTCACTCATCCGGGCAGTGCCCAGATTGTGGGTCGAAGGATATGGCGGGGTCCGGTGCGAACTCTTCGCCCCCACGGCGGAATACAGCGCCTGAGCGTGCTGATAACCGTATTCGCGCATCGCCAGATCATTCGTGTGATCGTCGAAGTGGACATTGGGCACGGGTAGTCCGAAGGCGTCCTGGACCGATCCGTTGAGGGTCACGGCATTGGACTCCTGCGGCATGTCCTCGCCCACGATCCACATACCCGCGGTGTTCTTGTAGGCGTCGATGATGTCGGTGAAGGCCTTGCCCCACAGACCCGGCTCCACGAAGGACGCCAGGAACGCCGGTCCCAGGGAGATCGTCTCCATGTAGAAGCCGCCTGCGAATCCGCGCGAGGGATCGTGGACGGACTCGTCGGCGATCAGGCCCGCCATCGTCTCGCCCCGGTACATGCTCACCGGCTTGTCGAACTGGGCATAGACGGATCCCGTCAGGTGCCGCATGTAGTTCCGGCCCACCTGGCCCGAGGAGTTCGCCAGGCCGTTGGGGAACTGCGCAGTGGCGCTCATCAGCAGCAGGCGCGGGGTCTCGATCGAGTTGCCCGCCAGACACACGAGCTTGGCGGCCTGCCTGTGCATATTGCCCTCGGAGTCCAGATAGACCACGGCATCGGCGCGGCCGGAGGAGTCGTGGGTGATCTGGATGGCCTGGGATTCCGGACGCAGGTCCAGCAGTCCGGTCTCCTGGGCGCGGGGGATCTCCCTGACCATCGTCGACCACTTGGACTTGTTCTTATCGCCCTGGAAGTTGAAGCCGTCCTGGATCGAGGCGGGCCGTCCATCATAGGGTTCGGCGTTCGTGGCGTAGGGGCCGGTCGCATAGTGCTTGTAGCCGAGCTGTTCGGCGCCCCCTGCCAGCACCTTGTAGTTGTTGTTCGCCGGCAACGGTGGACGGCCGTGCCGGTGGGTTGAGCCCATCGCCTTCTCCGCCCGGTCGTAATAGGGCTCCAGGTCGGCCAGGCTGATCGGCCAGTCGAGCAGATTGGCCCCGTCGAGGTGTCCGTAGACGCTGCGGGTCTTGAACTCGTGGGCCTTGAACCGCGGTGTTGCGCCCGACCAGTGGGTGGTGGTCCCGCCCACGGCCTTGACGATCCAGGCGGGCAGGTTCGGGAAGTCTTGGGCGACACGCCAGCTGCCCGAGGTGGTGCGCGGGTCCAGCCAGGCCATCTGGTTGAATGCCTCCCACTCGAGGTTCAGGTAGTCCTCATTGCGCAGATAGGGCCCGGCCTCGAGCACCACCACCGGCAGGCCCTTGGCCGTCAGCTCATAGGCCAGGGTGCCTCCGCCGGCACCCGAGCCGATGATGACGATGGCCTCTTCGTTCTGATCGATGTTCGCCATCGGAGTCACTTCCCCTCTGTCTTAGCGCCGGAGCCCGTCGTGCCACCGGCGTTGTTGGCCTCCGCCGCATCCGATTCAGTGACGCTGCCGGCCACCGGCCCGGCGTTGCGCAGATCGGGCATGACCTCGGCCGATTCCTCGACGCGCGGTTCGTCCAACCAGTCCAGGTCGTTGAAGCCGCGGTTGATGTAGCCGCCCTGATCGAAGCTGGGGCCCTCATAGCCCAGGGCCTGCCACACCTCTTCGTCCTCGTACATCTCCAGGACGGTGGAACGGCGGATGAAGCCGAAGAACTCGGTGCGCTCGACCTGCTTGAGCACGGCGGTGGCGCCATCGGGGGCCAGTGAGGTGAAGGACCCGCCGGCCAGTGAATCGAGGGTCTGCACGCCCTGGATCAGTTTGAGCCGGAACCAGCGGGACTCATCGGCCATTTCGATGATCCTCTCGGCCATCCGCTGGTAGGGGCCGTCGGGGAAGTTCTTGTGCGGGAACGCGGTGCGGATGATGTGCACCAGCGTCTCCTTGGCCTGCGGAGTGAACTCCATCTGGTTGAGCTGGGGATATTTGGACGGAAGTGGTCCGTACTCGGACATGCCTGCCTCCTTGAGTCGTCGTTGACCTGTGCAGCCAGGCTAGACGGCTCGGGCGGCCCGCGGAACCCGCCATTATCGCGTGGTGAGATTCATTCCGCCGAGGCCGCGGCCCCGGGCCGCTGTGAGTCCGGACCCGCTGCGCGCGAGGCAGCGCACCGCGGCACCGGGCGGGGACCTCGGCCCCGGCTCAGGCGCCCAGGCGGTAGATCCGGCCGGTGCGTTCGGCTGCGGCCCGCAACAGGTGCTCCACGTGGGTGCGCTGGCCCCGGTAGCGCGGGCTGGGCGCGGAAACGGCCACCGAGCCGATCAGCGTGCCCGCGGCGTCGCGCAGCGGGACGGCGGCACACGTGGTCCCCGGCGAGAACTCCTCGTACTCCCAGGCGATCCCCGAGGTCGCGACCCGCTCCAGTTCCTCGTCCAGGGCAGTGGTGGTGGTGAGCGTCTTGGGGGTGAGGTTCGGCAGGGGGCAGGGGCCCAGGATCCGAATCCGGTCCGCGGAATCCGCATCCGACAGGCCGAGCTTGCCGAAGGCCGTGGCATGCGGGTTCTCCCGGAAACCGAACTTCATCGGCTTGATGCGCGGACAGGCGGGGGAGTCCGCGACATAGGCGACCACGAACTCGCTGCCGCGGTGGATCGCCAGATAGGCGGCCATCTTGGTCGCCGCGTGCAGCCGGTCGATCTCCCTGCGCACGGCGGGCCGGACCCCCAGATCCGCGTGCAGGCGCCCGGCCAGGCGGTGCAGTCGGTAGCCAAGGGCGAAGCGCTTCTCCTGGCGCAGGTGGACCAGATAGTCCTCGGCGCACAGCTCCTTGGCCAGCCGGTACACGGTCGGCACGGGGATGCCGGTGTGCTCGGAGATCGACTTGGCCGTCGAGGATCCGTGCTCGGCCACCGCTTCGAGGATCGCGATCGCACGGTGCACGGTGCCGCAGGGCTCGGGGCTCGGGGACGCAGTCGGAGCAGGCGCAGACGCGGGATCGGAGGCAAGCAGGAGGTCTTCATCGACTGTTGTGCTCATGCCCCGATTCTGGCACACGACGGATTATCGCGCGGTGAGAACCGGGGCGTGACAGGGCGGGCGCCGATGTGATCGGATAGTGGGGAAGATGGGTGTGCGGGCGGCATGCCGCCCGCAGAACACCGCAGCACGAATACCTAGGAGGACGAATGTACTTCATCGTCGTCAAATACGATGTCAAGCCCGAAAGCGTGGAGGCCTGGCCGCAGATCGTCAAGGAGTTCACCGATTCCACCCGCGCGGAGGACGGCAACAACTTCTTCGAATGGTCGCGCAGCATCGAAGAGCCGAACGTGTACTACCTGGTCGAGTGCTTCACCGACGAGGGCGCCGGTCCCCACGTCAGCAGCGATCACTTCGCCGCCGGGCTGGAATCCATGCGCCCGCACCTGAAGCACACGCCGCAGATCGTGTCCCGCCAGGTCGACGGCACCGGCTGGGAGCCGATGGGCGAACTGCAGATCGACTGAGCACTGCAGATCGACTGAGCGCAGTACTGCTGAGCGCTGCTGCATAACTGAGCGCTGCCGCGCGAATCCCGGGCCCGGGGCACCCCGCACATCGCGGATTCCCCGGGCCCGAGGCGTCTGCTGCCGCCCTCTGTCCAAGCGGTCGGGCGGCGGTTATTCTTTAGACATGTCCGTGACACCTGAGACTTGTTCGCTGCGGCGCCTCATAGAAGAGCGCCGCGGTGAATTCCAGGCGCTTCTGGTGAAGTACTCTGCGAGGAATCCTCTGCTCTTCGGCTCCGTGGCCCGCGGCACCGCGCATTCAGGCAGCGATATCGACATCCTGGTGGAAATGGATCCCGCAGATGGGAACCTGCTCATGCGAGCATCCGGGCTCATGGAGGAGACTCGCCTGCTGTTCGGCCGAGACGATATCGACATCTTTCCCGTGCAATTACTCAAACGGCCGGTCTCCGCGACGGCGCTCGCGGACGCAGTGCCGCTGTGAGCCGTGGACCAGGCGAACGGATCACCGACATCATCGGGGCCGTTGAACGGTGTCAGCGGTATGTTGCCGCATTGGACAGTGGTTCTCCGGATCTGGTCAACATGGCTGAGGATGCCATAGAGCGGAATCTGCAGATCATCGGTGAGGCGGCCAACCACCTGCCGCAGGAGATTACGGATGCACATCCGGAGATCGCCTGGCCGGAGATTCGCGGGTTCCGCAACATCCTGGTCCACCAGTATTTCGGAGTCGACGTGGATGTTGTCCGCGACGTCGTCGAATTGCATTTGCCGCTACTCATCATCGCTTTGCGTGATTGATGGTATCCAATGTGCGTCTGGCCCGGTGTCAGCTCACACCACGGACTCGACCTCGATGTCGAATTTGTAGAGGGGCTGATCCCCATTCGTCAGACCGATGAAGGTGGGACGGCTTAGGGGAGTTCGACCCCGATCCCAGGCGGATTGCTCCACCTCTTCCTCAAGACCTCGGTGGGGTCTTCCCCGTTGGTAGTCGGCTGCGATCCGTTTGGCTTCGACGCGGTCGGTCGCCGGGATCTCGATGCGTAGTCTGGGCATGGGACCAGCCTAGGAAGAGATTGCCTGGGAGTTCCCGCGGGCTGAAACTGTGAACATGCTGAGGGCCGCTGCGGAACCTGTGCCCGGGTGGCCTAGGCGCGAACGCGGTGCTCGATGAGGATGGTGTCGCGCCACTGTCCGGCATAGGGGCCGTAGTCCATGCGCGCGATGCGCTCGCGGCGGCCCACCGCGCGGAAGCCCATGGACCGGTGCAGGGCCAGGCTGGCCGTGTTCTCCGGGAAGACCGAGCCCTGCACGGTCCAGATACCCGCGGCCGAGGTGGTTTCCAGCAGGGCGTGCAGAAGTTCCCGGCCCACTCCGCGGCCCTGGGCGCTTGGGGAGACGTAGACCGAGTGCTCCACGACCCCGGAATAGACGGCTCGCGAGGACGTGGGCGATACGGCACACCAGCCGAGCACTCCGTCTGCCTCCTCGACCGCCACCAGTCGATGAGCGCACAGGTGTCCGGCGTCGAAGTCCTCCCAGCTCGGTGGTTCCGGTTGGAATGTGGCGTTGCCGGTCGCGATGCCGGCGGCGTAGATCGAGCGCACGGCGGGCCAGTCGGCGGTGGTCATGGGGCGGAGGGCGAGTTCGGGCATATGCGATGGTAACCCGGGCCATATATCGCGGAGGTTACAGCCGGTAGGCGCTGAGGAACCAGTGGCCGCCGAAGCGCTCCGCGATGTCATCGACTATCTGGTCTGCAGCTACTGCGGAGCCCAGGGTGATCGCCAGGGGCGCGATGACCTCGACGTCCTCCAGATCACGGTCGGTCAGGGCCTCGCCGTGGCCGCATTCCCGACAGATCACTCGTGGGGAAACGGCTGGGTCAGCCCACCAGTCCCGGTAGACCCGCTCCATCTCCGCCTCGCCCGGCGATGCGGCCCCGCACGCGGTACAGGCGGTGACGACGGCCGGATAGCCGGCCTCGGCCAGGTAGTGCTTCCAGCCCACGATCACGCACACGGGCACATCGTGGATGAGTCGACCCTCGTGAGTGCCCAGAATCCAGGGACCGATGTAGTCGCCCAAGCTGCCTTCGTACATCCAGTCGCCGAATCGCCGGCTCCCGTCGGCGAATCCCTCGGAGCGCAGCCACTCGCGGACCTGCGGGGCCAGTGCGGTGGCCTCGGCCAGGGAAATGCCGGGCCGGGTGATCTGCATGCGGACATCGCCCATCGCGGCCCTCCTCTCTCAGCAGCCCTGCCTCACGCCGATCCTCAGGGCAGCACGCCCAGGTGGGCCAGGGCGGCGCGCACGATGTGCTCCTGGCCGCCTGCCATATCCGTGACGATGTCATCGCGCAGGGCCTCGGCCGGAGTCAGCCAGTCCAGGCTCAGGGTGTCCTGTTGCGGGGCGCATTCCCCGCGCACCGGCAGGATGTAGCACAGCGCGACCGCGTGCTGGCGTGGATCGTGGTAGCGCCCGATCCCCTCGGTGGGGAAGTATTCGGCGACGTGGAACGGGGTCAGCGAGGCGGGGACCTCGGGCAGGGCCAGCGGACCCAGGTCCTTCTCCGCATGGCGCATCAGCGCCGTGCGCAGGGACTCGTGGTAGCGCACCCGCCCGCCCACGATCTCCCGGCCCAGCTTGCCGCTGGCCAGAGTGCGCAGCAGCAGGCCGATGCGCTCGACCCGGCCCATATCGTCGACCTGGACGGGGACCGCGTTGACGTAGGTGATCGGCAGACGGCGGCGGAACTCGACGAGCTCCTCCGGGTCGAACCAGTTGTCGTCGAAATCCAGTGCAGTACGCGTCATGCCCTCATCCTGCCACGCGTTGCGACGCCGGTCACAATCCCGGCGCCGCACCCCGGGCTGCACCGGGTGGCCCTGAGCGGCGGCTCCGCCCGAACCCGGCGGGCCGCTACCGCGCACGGGCCGAGGCCCCGGCTCGCCTCACACGATCGGGTTCCAGGTGCCCGCCCAGAAGGCCGTGGCGATCGACAGCACGGCCATCAGGAAGGCCACTGTCATGAACAGCCAGTCAGCGCCCACCAATCGGGACTTGCGCGACCAGGTCCGCTGCGCGGTACCGAAGGCACGGCCCTCCATCGCCATCGCCAGCTTCCCCGAGCGCCGCAGCGCCTGGACCAGCAGGGCGAAGGCCAGCGGGAAGAACTCGGCGACCTTGGCCAGGGGCCCGGTGAAGGCCGCGCCCCGCGCCCGCCTGGCCATCCGCAGGGTGTCGAGTTCGGCCGCGAACAGGCCCAGCAGGCGGCTGGCGGCCAGGGCCGCCAGCACCACGCGTTCGGGCAGGTGCCACAGCTGGACCAGCGCATCGGCCAACTCCGTGGAGTCAATGGTGAGCACCAGCACCACGCACGGCAGCATCATGCACATGGCGCGCAGGAAAATCGCCAGGCCCATGGACGCCGAATAGCTGGTGATCGTCAGCGGCCCCAGGTCCACCAGCACCGTGCCGGTCTTGGCTGCCAGGATCGCGGTGCCCCAACCGGCCAACAGGGCCGTCAGGGGCAGGAACCAGAGGCGCGACAGAAGTTTCCAGCGCAGCCGGATCAACGGCAGCGCGATCAGTTGCAGCACGAACATGGTCGAGGCCGAGGCCACGTCGATGCTCAGGATCACGCCCAGGGTCAGCAGCGCCATCACGGCGATCTTGGCCACCGGGTTGATCCGCATGACCCAGCCCGCGGCGGGCGCGAAGTCCGCAGCGCTCGTGCGCACCGTGTCGGTTTCCGGGGCCGAGGTCATGCCCGCCTCCCAGCGTTCCCCACCTGGTCGACGTGCACGGTGCGCGCGCCGATCGCAGTGGCGAAGTCCGCATCATGGGTGACGGCGACGATCGCGGTGCCGCCGGCGATCAGCTCCTCGAACAGCTCCACCAGCGCGCCCCAGGTCAGGGCGTCCTGGCCGAAGGTCGGCTCGTCGACGATGAGCACGGGCGGGCGCGCGGCGATCATCGCGGCCACGCTGAGCCGGCGCTTCTCACCGCCTGACAGGGTGTTGGGGTGGGCCTGGGCCAGGGGTGTCAGGCGCAGCGCGTCGAGCAACTGCGCGGTGCGCGCGGCGACATCGGCTTCGGCCCAGCCCGCCCGCTGCGGGCCGTATTCCAGTTCGGCGCGCACGCTGGGCCGCATGAACTGATGTTCGGGTTCCTGGAAGACCATGCCGATCCGTTCGACCAGCTCCTTGGAACTCCACTCGCCCGGATGGGTGGACTTCGGAACCCGCGCGGCACCGGGCAGGCGCACCAGGCCCTCACCGGCCACGACATCGCCCGCCACCGGAGGAAGCAGGCCCGCCAGGGTCAGTGCGGTGGTGGTCTTGCCGGCGCCGTTGGGACCGCGCACCGCCAGCACCGTGCCGGGGTGCAGCTCGAGTCCCGGCACCCGTGCCACGGCGCGGGACTCGCGGCCCACCTGCAGGGCATGGGTGGACAGCAGGGGTTGTGCGGGGGCCACACCGCTTGCGGCGTCCCTACCGGAGGCGTCCCGGCCGGCAGCGCCCACCGCGGCGATCTGCCCGGTGTCGGTGGTGCCAAGGGAGCCGTCGGGGATGTCGTCGGGGACCTCGACAGCCTCGCCGGGTAGCCACAGGCCCGCCGCGCGCAGGTGCGGGCGCAGCAGTTCATCGCCGAGCACCGCCTTGGGCGATCCGTCGGCGATGATCCGGGTGCCCTCGGCGTCGTCGGCCGAGGCGCCGAGCACCACGATCCGGTCCACGTGTTCGGCCCACAGCGGCAGGCGGTGTTCGACCAGCACCACGGTGGCGCCGGTCGCGGTGGCGGCGTCGACGATGACATCGCGGATGGCCACGGCGGCCTCGGGGTCGAGGTTGGCGGTCGGCTCGTCGAGGATCAGCAGGCCAGGGCGCATCGCGACGATCCCGGCGATTGCCAGGCGCTGCTTCTGCCCGCCGGACAGGGCCGTGGTCGGATGGTCCAGCGGATAGTCCAGGCCCACCAGGTCCAGCGCGTGGGCGACCCTGGCCGGGATCTGTTCGGCGGGCACCCGCAGATTCTCCAGCCCGAAGGTGACGTCGTGGCCGATCTTCGACATGACCGCCTGCGAATCGGGGTCCTGGAGCACCAGGCCGCAGGTCCCGCGAGTCGGATCGGGCGCGGCGCCGGCGACCAGCAGTTCTCCGGTGGCGTAGCCGGATTCGGCCGGCAGGACCCCGGCCAGGGCGTGCAGGAAGGTCGACTTCCCCGCGCCCGAGGCCCCCGCCAGCAATACCTTCTGGCCGGCCGGGATCGTCAGGGACAGGTGGGAGAAGGCCGCGCGTTTGCGGCCGGCGTGCCGGTAGGAGAAGTCCCTGGCCACGACCTCGGCGGGGACGACGGCGGGGTCATCCGGTCTCCGGTCGGTTACGTCGGATCGCCCGTCGGCCGAGGCGCCCGGTGCGGGGGAGCCGCCGGTCGAGGTACCGGTCGGGGCGCCGGCCGCGGTGGCGCGCGTTCGGTCGGAACCGGCAGTGGCCTCGGCTGCGGAACCGCGGGAGCCCGGCGCTTCGTCGGCACCGCGCCCGGCGGCGAATGCGGTCAGTGCTCCGGCGCGGGCCAGGACGCGCACGATCCACCACACGAACAGGCCGGCCATGAGCAGCCCGGAGACCGCGCAGAACGCGATCCTGGACGTCTTCCACACGGGCAGCCATTCGGCGTAGAGAACGATATTGTCGATGCAGCCCTGCGCCGTACCCGTAAGCAATCCGGAGAACAGCACGACCGGGAAGCCGAAGCGGCGGTAGGCGAAGACGGCGAAGGCCAGCTCCGCGGCCAGTCCCTGAATGGGGGAGGTCAGCAGGATGGAGAACCCGAAGTGGGAGCCCAGCACGGCCTCGGTCACGGCGGCCAGGACCTCGGCGTAGAGGGCAGCACCCGGCTTGCGGATGATGAGCCCGGCCAGGGGCCCGGCCAGCACCCAGGTGCCCGAGAGGATCCCGTCGCCGGGCGGGAAGGCCGCGAAGGCCGGGGTGATGAAGGTCCAGCCGGCCGACCAGATCCAGTAGATGACGCCGCAGACCACCGCCAGCACGGATGCCGTGACGATGTCGACGACCCGCCAGCTCAGCCGGTTCCCCACGGCGCGCGGTGGTGTGCCGCCCCGGGTCGTCGCTTCAACGCTCACAGTCTCAAACCTCCTGTTTCGCCCTGCCCGCTGCGAATGCGGACAGCGCGCCGGTACGTGCCAGTGCCCTCACGGCCGCCCACATGAGCACACCCGCGATCACCAGTCCGGATACCGCGGTCGTGCCCAGATACGTCAACTTCCACGCGGGCAGCCATTCGGTGTTGTACAGCAGGTTCTCGTTCAGGCCCAGGGCCAGGCCGGCCAGCGCGCCGGAGAACAGCGCGGTGCCGAAGCCGAAGCGGCGGTAGGCCAGGACCGTGAACGCGAGTTCGGCGCCCAGCCCCTGACAGAGCCCGGAGATGATCGCGCCGAAGCCGAAGTGGGAGCCCAGCGTGGCCTCGACGATGGCGGCCAATACCTCAGCATAGAGGGCCGCGCCCGGTTTGCGGATGATGAGTCCGGCAAGTGGTCCGGCCAGCACCCAGCCGGCGCTGAGCAGGCCGGAGGCCGGCGGGAAGAATGCGAACAGCGGTTCGACGAAGCTCCAGGCCGCGGCCCACAGCCAGAAGATCAGTCCGCACACCACGCCGAGCACGGATGCGGTGACGATGTCGACGACTCGCCAGCGGAAGGTGCTGCGGGTGGACACGGAATTGTGGACAGCATGATCGGTCATGCTCGCCTCCTGTGATGATCAGGAGGGGAAAGAGAACTCGACTTCCTTCGGCGGTCCTAACCGCAGCAGGTTCGAGGGTCTGCAGTTCACTGCACTCTCAGCGCCCCTTGTGGCGCTCCCCTGTCGTTGTCCCTCCACTATAACGCGGTCGGCTCAGACGGTGAGCACGTCCTCGACGGTGTCCAGGCCCAGGTCCAGGTTGACCACCGAATGCGTCAGCGCGCCGACGGAGACGATGTCGACCCCGCTGGCGGCGATCGCCCCGATCGTCTCCAGGTTCACCCCGCCCGAGGCCTCGACCAGGGCGCGCCCGGCCACCTGGGCCACGCCGCGGGCCAGTTCGGCCGGGCCGAAGTTGTCCAGCATGATGGTGTCCACACCGGCGGCCAGCACGGGTTCGATCTGCTCGAAACGATCCACCTCGACCTCCAGGTGCGTGGTGTGGCCCAGCTTCTCCTTGCCGGCGCGCAGGGCGGCGGTCAGCGCCTCGCCCTCGCCCAGGAGGGCCAGGTGGTTGTCCTTGAGCATCACCGCATCGGACAGGCCGGCGCGATGATTGTGCCCGCCGCCTGCGCGCACCGCGTACTTCTCCAGGGTGCGCAGGCCCGGGGTGGTCTTGCGGGTGTCGACCACGCGCACCGGACGTGCCGTGGTGCCGTGCTCCGGGTCGGACTGCGCCCGGCCTGCGTTCGCAGCGGCCACATAGCGCGCGGTCAGCGCGGCGATCGCGCACAGGCGCTGCAGCAGGTTCAAACCGGTGCGCTCGCCCAGCAGCACCGCGTGGGCGGGGCCGGAGACCTCGATGAGTGCGTCTCCGGTGGAGAACGGGGCGCCCTCGGCGACCAGCTGTCGGACGGACACGGTGCCGGCGGCGCCCGCTGCCAGCGGGACGATTCCGGCCGGCGCGCCGGGCGCCTGGGTGCGGTAGGCCGCCTGTTCCATGGCGGTGGCGAATACGGCACCGCCGGCCATCACGCCGGGTTCGCGGGCGACGACCCTGGCCGTGGTGGTCAGGGAGGCGGGGACGAAGGTCTGCGCTGAGAGGTCGCCGGTGGGGGCGTCCTCGTCCAGGGCACGGGCGATCACGGCGTCGATGACGGTCTGGGGCACGGGGGCGATCTCGATACTCACGCGGCCCACTCTACGCGGCCTCGACGCGGTGCCGACGGAGTCCGGTCGAGCCCCGGTTCGAGCGAACGGCCTGTCCGCCGTTCGGACCCGTGGTTGGACCCACGGGCGGACCAACGGCGGACCCACGGTTTGGGAAATACCTTGATGTCAAGATATATTTGTGGTGGCAGATACACGTCGCCCGCATCCCCATACAAGCGCCGCAGGGCTACCGGCCAGGCGCGCACACCGTTAGGCTGGGGTGTGGACGCGGCATCAGGTCAAAGTCGACAATAGGAGCATCCTCCATGATCAACCACGAAGTCCGGGTATACAAGAGCGCTGAGAACCTGGAGCGCAAGGACCAGCTGGCCTACAAGATCGCCCAGGTCGCAGCCGACCCGGTCGCGATCGAATCGGAAGTCGCGGACATGGTGATCAACCGTGTCATCGACAACGCCTCCGTCGCAGCCGCCTCCGTCAATCGCAAGGCGCCCACCCACGCCCGCGAACAGGCCCTGCCCCACAAGCTCGAACCGGGTGCGACCGTCTTCGGCCAGCCGCTGAGCGACCACATCTCCCCCGAATGGGCCGCCTTCGCAAATGGCGTGGCCGTGCGCGAACTCGACTTCCACGACACCTTCCTGGCCAAGGAGTACTCGCACCCCGGCGACAACATCCCCCCGATGATCGCCGTCGCCCAGCACCTGGGCAGCGTCTCCGGCGCTGACCTGATCAACGGCATCGCCACCGGCTACGAGATCCAGATCGACCTGGCCAAGGGCATCTGCCTGCACGAACACAAGATCGACCACGTCGCCCACCTGGGCCCGTCGGTCGCCGCCGGCCTGGGCGCCATGCTGCACCTGGATCCGAACGTCACCTACGAGGCGATCGGCCAGGCCCTGCACGTGACCACCGCGACCCGTCAGTCCCGCAAGGGCCTGATCTCCTCCTGGAAGGCGCACGCGCCGGCGTTCGCGGGCAAGATGGCAGTCGAGGCCGTGGACCGCGCGATGCGCGGGGAGACCTCGCCCAACCCGATCTACGAAGGCGAAGACGGCGTCATCGCCTGGATCCTGGACGGCCCCGACGCCCACTACACCGTGGGCCTGCCCGGTGCCGGCGAGGCCAAGCGCGCGATTCTGGACTCCTACACGAAGGAGCACTCCGCGGAATACCAGGCACAGGCCCTGATCGACCTGGCCCGCAAGCTCGGCGGTGAGATCGAGGACCTGTCCAAGATCAAGCACATCACGATCCACACCTCGCACCACACGCACAACGTCATCGGCACGGGCGCCAACGACCCGCAGAAGATGGATCCCAAGGCCAGCCGCGAAACGCTGGACCACTCGATCATGTACATCTTCGCCGTGGCCATGCAGGATCAGGGCTGGCACCACGAGCGCTCCTACGCTCCCGAACGCGCCGCCCGGCCGGACACCGTGGAACTGTGGCACAAGATCTCCACCGAGGAAGACCCCGAGTGGACGCGTCGTTACCACTCGACCGATCCCAACGAGATGGCCTTCGGCGGTCGCGTGGAGATCGAGTTCGAGGACGGCTCGAAGCTGGTCGACGAACTGGCGGTGGCCGACGCCCACCCGCTGGGCGCCCGGCCCTTCGGGCGTGAGAACTACATCCAGAAGTTCTGTACCCTGGCCGAGGGTATCGTCAGCGAGTCCGAGCAGAACCGCTTCCTGGACCTGGCTCAGAACCTGCGCGAACTCGATGCGGACGGCATCCGCGGCCTGTCCTTCGCAGTGGAAGGTCTGAAGCACTCCGGCTCGAAGGGGATCTTCTGATGTTGGGAGCAACCAGGACCGCCGCCGAACGCCGCGCGGACTTCCGCGCCCTGCTGGCCGGCGATAAGATCGTCCAGTTCCCCGGTGCCATCAACCCGATCAACGCACAACTGATCGAACAGACCGGCTTCGAGGGCGTCTACATCTCCGGTGGCGCATTCTCCGCCTCGCAGGGCCTGCCCGATATCGGACTGACCACCCTGACCGAGGTCGCCGACCACGGGCGCAACATCGCGCGGGTGACGAACCTGCCGACCTTCATCGACGCCGACACCGGCTGGGGCGAGGCGATGAACGTCGCCCGTACCGTGCAGGAGTTCGAGGACGCCGGGATCTCCGGGATGCACCTGGAGGACCAGGTCAACCCGAAGCGCTGCGGCCACCTCGACGGCAAGGAGGTCGTGTCGACCGCCGAAATGGTCAAGCGGATTTCCGCTGCCGTGCGCGGCCGCCGTGACGACAACTTCGTCATCTCCGCCCGGACCGACGCCCGCGCCGGTGAGGGCCTGGACGCCGCGATCGACCGTGCCAAGGCCTATGCGGCCGCCGGTGCGGACCTGATCTTCCCCGAGGCCATGCGCGACCTGGGCGAGTTCGAGAAGATGGCGAACGCCCTGGACGTGCCGATCCTGGCCAATATGACCGAGTTCGGCAAGAGCGATCTGTACACCACCGAACAGCTGGCGAATGCCGGCGTCAAGCTGGTCATCTACCCGGTGACCACGCTGCGCATCGCGATGGGCGCGATCAAGCGCGGCCTGCAGACCATCCGGTCCGAGGGCACTCAGATCAACGTGGTCGACGGTATGCAGACCCGCGCGGATCTGTACGACACCATCGATTACGCGGCATATAACGAATTCGACTCCCACGTCTTCAACTTCTCTCAGGAGGGACACAAGTGAGCGAGGACATCAAGAAGGGCCTGGCCGGCGTCACCGTCGATTACACGGCGGTCTCCAAGGTCGTCCAGGAAACCAACTCCCTGACCTACCGCGGCTACGCGGTACAGGACCTGGCGGCGAACTGCACGTTCGAAGAGGTCGCCTACCTGATCTGGAACGGCGAGCTGCCGACCGCGGCCCAGCTGGCGGACTTCACGGCCCGTGAACGCGCACAGCGCGCCATCGCACCCGAGCTGGTCGACCTGATCCTGCAGCTGCCCAAGGACTGCCACCCGATGCACGTCGTGCAGACGGCGGTGTCCTGGCTGGGCGCCTGGGATCCGGAAGCGGAATACGACGGTGAGGACGCCAACCGCGCCAAGGCCGAACGCCTCTACGCACAGCTGCCCACGATCGTCGCGATCGACCACCGCCGCCGTCACGGCCTGGACCCGGTGGCACCCACCGAGGACCTGGGCTACGCCGCGAACTTCTTCAAGATGGTCTTCGACGAGGTTCCGGCCGACGAGGTCGTCAAGTGCTTCGACATCTCGATGATCCTGTACGCGGAGCACTCCTTCAACGCTTCGACGTTCACCGCCCGCGTCATCACCTCGACGACCTCGGATATGTACTCCGCGGTCGCCGGTGCCGTCGGCGCCCTGAAGGGCCCGCTGCACGGTGGCGCGAACGAGGCCGTTATGGCGATGCTCGAAGAGGTCGGCACGGCCGACAAGGCCTCGGCCTGGATCGACAAGGCGCTGGCCAACAAGGAAAAGATCATGGGCTTCGGCCACCGCGTGTACAAGAACGGCGATTCGCGCGTTCCCACCATGCGCAAGGCCTTCGAGGAAATGGTCGCCGTCAAGGACGCCAAGGATCTGCTGGACCTCTACAACACCTTCGAAGAGGACTTCGTGGGCCGTAAGGGGATCTACCCGAACCTGGACTACCCCTCGGGCCCCGCGTACCACCTGATGGGCTTCGACACGGATCAGTTCACCCCGATCTTCGTCATGAGCCGCATCACCGGCTGGACCGCGCACATCATGGAACAGCAGGCGTCCAACGCCCTGATCCGTCCGCTGGCCGCCTACAACGGCGTGCCCCAGCGGGATGTCCCGGCCGACCGCGGCTGAGTCCACCTGCACCGACCGGCCCCGCCGGCACCCGCTGTTGCGGGTGCCGGCGGGGCCGGGGCCATTCACCCCGGTTCACCGGCGCGGCGGGCGCAGGCCCGCCCGGACCTGGGCCCGGCCTCGGCCCGATCACGCATCCGACCAGACAGGAGATCTCCATATGAGCAGCCCGTACCGTCCCACCGACCTGCCCGGCTTCGGTTTCGACATTGTTGCCGGGGTCGCGACCCTGACGATCGACCGCACCGATAAGCGCAATGCGCTCTCGCGCCCCATGTGGCGCGCCCTGCCGGAGATCGTGGCCGGGGTGGACGCCGACGATTCGATCGCGGCGCTCATCATCACGGGTGCCGGCGGGCACTTCTCCGCGGGGTCCGATATCGCGGACCTGAACGTCCCGCTGGCGGACTTCTGGGAGCTCAACTCCGCCGCCGAGGCCGCACTGGCCGCAGCGCGCACCCCCACCCTGGCCGCCATCGAGGGCAATTGCGTGGGCGGGGGCACGGAACTGGCGGCTGCCTGCGATATCCGCATCGCCGCACCCGGGTCGATCTTCGGGGTGACCGCGGCGAAGCTGGGCCTGGTCTACCCGCCAGGGCCCACCCGGTCCCTGGCCCGGGTGCTGGGGGAGTCCTGGGCGCGTTACCTACTGCTCAGTGCCAAGATCGTCGACTTCGACACGATGGACCGGCTGGGCTTCTTCCACGAGACCGCGGCCGATCCGCTGCAGGCGGCCGGGAAGCTGGCGGAGCGGATCGCCGGACTGTCCAGCCTGAGCCAGACCGGCGCCAAGGCCATCCTGGCGGGGGAGCTCGACGAGGTGGACGCGCCGCCGGCCTGGCTCGATGCCGCCTACCGGACCGAGATCGAACAGGGCCAGGCGGCCTTCTTCGCCAAAGAACGTCCCGACTTCTCATTCCGCCGCAGCCACTGGCAGGGGTGAGGGGGGCCTATCCTGATGGTGTGAGTGCGAGGAGCCGCGGTGCCACGGCCACATTGGCCACACTTGCCGCCGGGCGACGGCATTCGGTTGCCGTGCGCGGTGACGGTACGGTGGTCGCCGTCGGTGACAACCGGGCCGGGGAATGCGCGGTCGATCAGTGGACCGACATCGTCTCCGTAGCAGCGGGCAATGTTCATACCGCTGTGAACACTGGAAAGTCCCACACCATCGGTCTGCGCGCCGACGGCACGGTGTTGGCGACCGGTGGAACGGCGACGGTCAATGCGACGTCGCGCATTGGCGAGGCGTGCAGCAGGTGGCTGCGGGTTGGCGCTGCACCCTGGGGGTCCTCGCCGACGGCACCGTCCTCGCGACCGGGCGAACCACCGAAGGGGCCTGCGAGGTGAACGGCTGGCGGGACATCGTCGCGGTGTCCTGCGGCGACTGGCATTCGATCGGCCTACGCTCGGACGGTGGAGCTGTAGCCGTCGGCAACAGCCGCAGAGGACAGTGTGCGGTGGCGGGCTGGAAGGATCTCATCGCAGTCGCTGCCGGGTATATGCACTCCGTCGGACTCGACCGTGCTGGTCGGGTCGATGCAGTCGGAGACGCCTCGGCGACAGAGGGGGTTCAGCTATGGCGGGAAATCGTGTCCGTCGCCGCAGGGAGCTACCACACCGTGGGGTTGTGCGCCTCGGGAAGGGTGGTGGCTGTCGGCGACAACACTCGGGGGCAATGTGATGTCAGAGGCTGGGAGGACATTGTCGCCGTCGCGGCCGGGTCAACTCATACCCTGGGCCTGCGGTCCGACGGCACGGTAGTGTGTGCGGGAAGCAGTGAGAACGGCAGGGGCGACGTTGCCGGCTGGTCTGGGATCCGAGGCCCCGGTGGCAGCGCCACTTCGATGGAGGGGGCCGATGGCTGAGGGCTCGAACAAGATGATCGGCGAGTTCGGCGATAAGCCGAGGACTCGGGGGTTCGCTGCGGCCATCGAGGAGTACGCCAGGTCCCTGGGCGGCGTGGAGAGCGAGCTCAAGGCGCAACTGAGTTTCTCCGTGAAGCGGAAATTCCTATGGCTGTGGGCCTATCAGCGGACAGCGGACGGGACGCTGTACCTCAATGTGAGACTGGATCGGAAGAAGGACGACTCGCACTTTCACGACGTCACCCAGGTCTCCAAGAACAGGTGGAACCACCACGTGGTCGTGAGGTCGGAGGAATCCGCGACCAGCGATTGGCTCCGCTCCCTGATCGAAGACGGCCACGAGTTCGGCGCGAAATCCTCCTAGTCGTCGCCGGCGGCATCACTTGTCGGCGGTATTCGCGAATCGGATGTGTCCTCAGGCCGAGTGCCCGCCTTTCGGTGGTACCACTTGCGTTCGGTGGCACTAGATGCGCGCGCATACCCTGCCACCCAGCGCATCTGCTGCCACCGAAACAGACAACCATTACTCGGCAAACATCGGAAACCAGTTTCGAATAAACCCTTCCCTTCATGAGTGACACACGCTACACTTGAAGTAGGTCAGGAAACCCGAATCGGACAGTGCAGTCCCGTCAGGTTTTATGGCTTGTCTTCCCCGACACCACAAGCACAGGCGTGCTTTGAAACAGCCAGTCCAGGTTCCAAACCGGCGCGGATGAGGAGGGAAGAGAACATGACCATTGATTCCACCCTCCCGCGCGCTGGTTCCCCCGATGATGACAAGAACCCCGAGGCCTTCGCCCGCCCGGCAGACCCCTTGCTGACCCCCGACGATTGGGAGCGTCTACAGGAGATCGCTCCGGAACTCGCTGTTGCGGCCGAGGCCCTCACTGGTCTGGGTGCCGGTGTGGGTACGGATCCCAGCCTTGACGCTTCCGACCTGCTCCTGGTGCTCAAGGGAATCGAACACCTGTCCCGCGTGACCACCTCGACCGAGGCTGTTGTTCTGGCGCGTGCCGAATACGAGGTGCCCACTGTTGATTATGGTGCGAAGACTCTTCCGGCTCTGTTGACTCGCCTATTGAGGATTGATGGGGCGGCCGCGAGGCGGCGGGTGCGGTTCGCGCACGCGATCGGTGCCGGCCGGTCTTTCACGGGTGCCCGTCTGGAACCGGCCTACCCCCATGTTGCCCACGCGTTGGCTGGTGGGGGTGTGTCGGTGGATCAGGCGCAGGCGGTGATCCGGGAGATCGAGAAGATCCCCCGCCAGGTCCGGCATGTTCATCACGCCACAGCGGAGAGACTGTTGGTTCAGACGGTGCCGAGTGTTGATGTGGACCAGGTTCGTGTGTTGGGTTCTCGGATTCGGGACTACCTGGATCCTGATGGACGTTTCGCGGAGGTTCCGCCGTTGGTTGATGAGTTTCATGTGACGGTGACTCCGCGGAGGAATGGTGCGTGGAATCTGACGGGGTTGTTGGATCCGGTGACGGGTGGGAAGTTGCATGGCTTGTTGACCAACCGGCAGGAGCCTGGACAGGACACGACTGAAGTGAACTCCGGGGAGGCTCAGCGAGTCGGCACCGGTGTGCCCGACGGTGCGGAATCCGTGACAGCTGATGTGCCGCCCGGTGACCTGCCACCTCAGGACCTGCCGGCTAGCGCGGTGACGGTTGATGGCCGGCCCACGACGAAAGCGAATCATCCGTTTGGGTATCGGGAGCGGCCCGATGGGGCACGTCGGCATGACATGTTCGCCACGTTGATTGATCGGGCTGCGGGTTCGGGTCCGCAGGGTGCGGGGATGGCCCTGGTGGTCACGGCGACTGCTGAAGAGTATGCGCAGGGGAAGGCGGAGGTTGAATCCACTGCCGGTCCCATCGGGTTGCAGGATCTGGAGTCCTTGTCTCCGGGTGCGCTTGTGTATTTCCAGGCCCACCAGCCGGGTACCCGGGAAGTCACCGTGCACAGTGCTAGTCGGTTTGCTACGCGGCGGCAGGTTGAGTTGATTGCTGCTCGTGATCGGGGGTGTACGTTCCCGGGGTGTGATATGCCGGTGGGGTGGTGTGATGCCCACCATATGATCCCCTGGTCCACTGGTGGACCCACGACGGTATCGAATCTGACCTTGGCGTGCCGGTTCCATCACACGTGGCATGACCAGCATGGGTGGAGGGCCGAGTTGATTGGTGGTTTGCCGGCGTGGATTCCACCCAGACACGTCGATATCGAGCAGCGGCCCCTATTCCATTCCCGGTTCGCGGCTGCTCTGGTGGATGTGAGTGCTGCGGGGAGCGCTGCGGGTTTGCCGCCGGTGTGGGTGCCGGAGGATTTCTCCCCACCGGACTGGAACGCAGAATCGGACCCACCCGATCCACCAGACCCGCCGAACTCCTTAGGACTGTCCAGTACTGCGAGCAAAGACCCTGCGGGTTCTGGCGGCATGCCGTGGGGCACTCATGGGTCCTACGCAACGGATGCAGGCACCGACCCTGACGACACCGACGTCCCACCCTTCTGAACCACGGCGAGCCACTGCGCCCACATACGGAGTCGCAGGGCCGCAGGCATTCCATTCCTGCGATATCGGAGTACCGTGTATGGCGTCCGTCACTCAATGTCGAGTCGAGGGGAGGCGACCTCTGTGGTCGCACGACGGAACCAAAGTACAGACGAACACAAATGGACCGGACAATTCGCAAAGGCCTCGACCCTGTCGGCCGTCGGTCTGCTGGCGCTGTCGGCACTGACCATATCCGGCCTCGGCCCACCGGCGAACGCGGCGCCGGCCGATTCCGAAGATCAAGCAGCCTCCGAAGACATGGTAGGGCCTGAAGACCAAGCCGGAGCCTCGGCCACGGCGCCGGGCACTGCGTCCGTGCCGCTGGCCGGCACCTTCACCTATCATGCCGACGGCAACGCCGACGGGGCCATCATCCATGGGGCGATCCATTCCGTGTCCCGGATCCCAGGCGGCACGGCGGTGTACTTCTCGGTCGGCGGTCCCGGCGTGACAGCGGGCGCGGTCGATCGCCGACCGGGTCTGGGCGAGGACTACAACATCACCGCCTTCAGATCCGTCGCGATCATCGACGGCGCCGGGCTCAAGCGTTATCAGCCGCTGGCCATGGGCAAGAACACCTGCGCCTGTTCCGACCAGAGCGATCTGTCGAGCTACGACGGCACCGCCGTGCCCCTGGTCGGCTACGCCGTGTTGCCCAGCCTGCCGCCGGACGTGAAGACGGTGACCGTCGAGTTCGGCTTCGGCAACCTGATCACGGGGGTGCCCGTCGATACCGCACCGCCGACCCCTGCGGTCGACGCAGGCATCGTGCCCCTGGGTCATGGCTGGCCCCGCCTGCCGGACCAACAACAGCTGGCCAAGGCCGATTCGCGCAAGTACACCCGGGATCTGGTGCGCAACAGTCGCAACGGGGCGCAGACCGAACACGAACGCAGCGGCTCGACCCGGTTGGACCTGAACTCCGACGTGCTCTTCGACACCGACAAGGCCACGCTGCGCCCCGATGCAAAGGCGACGGTGGCCGATGTGGCCAAGCGGCTGGCGGACAAAGGCACTGGAACGGTGCAGGTCACCGGCTACACGGACGATCGGGGCAGTGACTCGCACAACCTGAAACTGTCCAAGGATAGGGCGGACTCCGTCGTCAAAGCGCTGCGGGCCCAGGTACACAAGGCCGGTCTGACGTTCAAGACCGCGGGGTCGGGGGAGAAACACCCCGTGGCCTCCAATGACACGGAGCAGGGCCGGCAGCAGAACCGGCGGGTTGCCGTCGAGTTCTCCTCGGAAGGAGGATCGTGATGTTCGAATCCGGTAGGCCGAGGTCCCGGCTCGGGCGGGTGGTCCCGGTGCTGATCGCGCTGGGGGCCGCGGCGGTGCTCGGCGCTTGCAGTGGTGGCGCGACGCCGGGCGGTGATGGCGCCGGGTCCCACGGCGCACCCGGCGGTGCCGGGTCCGGTGCGACTTCGCCAGGGGCACCGGGCGCCGCGGGGACCCTGCCCGCAGAGCAGGCCGCACAGCAGATCATGGGTTCGCAGGAGGAAACCGATTCGGCAGGTCTGGGCGCGGGCACCCTGGATGCTGCAAGCGGCCCGGTCAAGGTGGGAGCCGAGGCGGTGAGTGTACAGACGGATGCGCAGGAGACCCGCGTGACCTGGCGCTTGAAGAACCTGGCCCACGGCACGGTGGACACCGGGTCCTTCCAGCTGGCCAGACCGCCTCTGATGGACACCCGGGCCCTGGGCCTGGCCGATGCCGGCGGCGGACGGGTCTACCACCCGTACACATATGTGCCGGTGAATTCGATCGGTGGGGAAGACACCGCCTGCGTGTGCAGCGAACTCCCCGAACGGACGAACGACTCGGGGCAACTGCTCTACGCAGAACTGCCGCCGCTGCCCGAATCCGTGCACACGGTCACGCTCACACTGCCGGGCTTTGCCTCTGTCAAGAATGTGCCGGTGCATCGCTGAGACGGCCGGACGAATGAATGAAAAGCGATTATCCGGCGTTACCGAGTTGAATATAAGGGTATTGTTGCATTGTTGAACAAAGGTTTCATACGCATATTGAATAGAGGGTAGACGCTCTGCGTATAGTGTCTTTCGGCAATGTCCGAACCATCGACAGGCAAGGACTACCGAACCTCCTTATAGGTGCCCCGTCCCTAGGTTTGGCGGGCCTTGGCAAGGTCGGACTCTCCTCGTTCAGCCTTGCCTTGCGAGTGGGAGATCACCGGAGAAGATCAGTGAATCGGGAATTGAATCGCTCAATTCTTTGCTATGCTCAATGTAACGATCAAGGGAAACCGAAAAAGGAGATCACAATGGCCAGCGTCAAGCCGTTCACCGCTTCAGCAGAACTGTCCGCCAACATCCAGCGCGTTCTGGTCGACCTCATCGACCTGAGCACCGTGGGCAAGCAGGCCCACTGGAACATCCTCGGTGAGAACTTCCGCGACCTGCACCTGAACCTCGACGAAATGGTCGAGATCGCCCGTGAGGCCTCGGATAACTTCGCAGAGCGCATGCGTGAGCTGTACGCGACCCCCGACGGCCGCACCGCCACCGTCGCCAAGGAATCCAGCCTGCCGGAGTTCCCGGAGGGCGAGATCTCGACCCACGACGCGATCGACGCGATCGTCGACTCCATCTACGCGACGACCAACACGATGCGCGAGGTCCACGATCAGGTCGACGCCGAGGATCCGACGACCTCGGACATCCTGCACAACTACATCGAGAAGCTTGAGCAGCAGGCCTGGTTCATCGGCGCGGACAACCGCAAGCCGAAGAACTGACGCTCCTGTAGCGACGCATCTCCCATAAGGGCCCGGCCCCCCGCTTACCGCGGGGACCGGGCCCTTTGGCGTCGCGGTATTGGCACAGTCTTTGGACTGGCCTCGCCGCACGCTTAGACTTTTCCCATGCGTCTAGCCGTCCTGGACATCGGGTCCAACAGCATTCACCTCCTGGTCGTCGATGCCCACGTCGGCGCCCCACCCCTGCCCGCCAGCAGCCACAAGGAGATCCTGAAGCTGGCCGAATACCTGCAGGAGGATGGCTCCATCTCGTCCTACGGAGTCGAACGGCTGGTCCAGTTCTGCCACGATGCGATGGAGATCGCCGAGGACCAGGGCGCCGAACAGATCCTGGCCTTCGCCACCTCGGCGATTCGCGAGGCGCCCAACGGCGATGCGACGATCGATCGGATCCACGATGAGACGGGCCTGAAACTCAATGTGCTCACCGGCCAGGACGAGGCCAGGGTGACGTTCTTGGCCGTGCGCCGGTGGCTCGGCTGGTCGGCCGGCAACATCCTGCTGCTCGACATCGGCGGGGGTTCCCTGGAGATCGCCGCCGGACGCGACGAATATCCCGATGCGGCGGTATCGGTGCCATTGGGCGCGGGCCGGATGCACTCCGACTTCCTGCCCGACGATCTGCCCAGTGTCGACCAGGTTCACGCCCTGCGTCGCCATGCCCGCCACCTGATCGGCCGGATCGCCGGCGATATCAACCGGGTCGGCCCCTTCGACAAGGTCGTCGGTTCCTCCAAGACCTTCCGGACCCTGGCCCGCCTGGCAGGCGCCGCCCCCAGCGGCGAGGGCATCTACGTCCCCCGCAAACTGGCGCGCAAGGATCTGAGCACGATCGTCGACACCCTGGCAGCGCGGACTCCATCGGAACGCACTCTGCTGCCCGGAGTCTCGGAATCGCGCGCAGGGCAGATCCTGGCCGGCGCGATCGTCGCCGAGGCCGCCTTCACGATCTTCGACATCAAGTCCATGCGGATCTCGCCCTGGGCCCTGCGCGAGGGCATCATCATGCGCAAGTTGGACCTGTTGGATTCCGCCGAGGAATCCACTGGTACCGCCGGTGTGCACATCAGCCATGTGGGACTCCGAACGCCCGCGGGTTTCTAAGGAATCGGTAGTACAAGGACAAGTCGCGCGGGGAGAATGGTCGTGCAAGGACCGGCCAGCGGCCGTCCCCGCAATTCCTAGGGTCCGCGGTCTACACTCACGAGTGTGAGCGGAAAAGGGAAGTCCAAGAAGCACGCGGAAGTAGCCAAGGTGCGTGGCCACAAGGCCTACACCAAGAAGAACGCTGCGAAGAGGAACGGGCGCAAGCACCGTGCCTACTTCGAATCGAACCCCGTCTACGAGCACGGGGTCAAACACTCCTCGGCCTTCGACATCCCGGTCGGCCTGTCCTCCTCATCCGTCTACCCGATGGAGGTCTCGGAGACCTTCGACACCGCCGTGCGGCTGGGCTACGACGGCGTGGAGATCATGGTGACGAACAACGCTCAGACCCAGGACCCTGACTTCATGCTGCGCGAGGTCGATCGGACCGGACTGCCAGTGCTCAGCCTGCACGCCCCCACCCTGCTGCTGATGCCGCGGGTGATGCACAAGGACCACTGGGAGAAGCTTCGCAAGACCTGTCAGATCGCGGCCAGGGCCGGAGCGAGCACGGTCGTGCTGCACCCGCCGTTTCGCTGGCAGGGCGAATACGCGAAGAACTTCGTGCCCGGCGTCCGCGCGATGAGCCAGGAAACCGGTGTGACCCTGGCCGTGGAGAATATGTACCCGTGGCGCGCCGGCCTGCGCGAAGTCATGGTCTACGCCCCTGACTGGAACCCGCTGGACGAGGACTATGACGCCTTCACCTTCGACTTCTCCCACGCCTCGACCGCGGGGATGAACGCCCTGGAGACTGTCAAGGAGATTCAGGACCGTCTGGCGATCGTCCACCTGACCGACGGCGCCGGTTCCCTCAAGGACGAGCACCTGGTGCCCGGCACCGGGAAGATGCCGGTGGCAGAGACGATGCAGCACCTGGCCAAGACCGACTGGAATGGCACCGTGGTCGTCGAGGTCAATACGCGTTTCACCGCGAAGCGCTCCGCCCGCGAGAAGATGCTAGCCGATTCCCTGGCCTTCGCCCGCACCCACCTGGGCCAGGACGCGCGGGCTGCCGGCACACACACCAAAACCGGGCGCCGTTCCGCGGGGGACTGAGGCGGACGACCGGGGCAGGCCACTGAGACCGGCCGATCGCAGGGGCCCGGTCAGTGGTTGAGGAGCGTTCGGCCGTGGCCAGCTAGAGTGGAATGCGGACTGCAACCAACACAGTGAGGAACCCTCCATGTCCCTGCGCATCGCGATGATCGGAACCGGCTCGATGGGAGGGGCGCTGCTATCGGGCATGCTGTCCTCTGCGGACCCGGCCTCCCCGAATGCCTCCACCGGGGGTGCAGTCGATGCAGCCGGGGTGCCACTGGAGAACGCCCGCGCCACGACCAAGTCGCAGGCCAGCGCCGAGGCCCTGGCCCAGCGTACCGGCGTGTCGACCATGGCCTTGGACGCCGACCCTGCGGCCAACCGGGACGCGGCGGCCGGGGCGGACTTCGTCTTCCTGGGCGTCAAGCCCTGGATGATCGCCGACACCCTGACCGACCTGGCGCCCAGCCTGGAACCCGAACAGGTCATCGTGTCCATGGCAGCGGGGGTTTCAATCGAGACCCTGGCACAGCTGGTCCCCGATAACCCGATCGTGCGCATCATGCCCAACACCCCGTCCGAGATCGGGCAGGGTGTCATTGCTCTGGCCCCGGCCTCGCGGGTGCCCGCCGGACGGGTGGAGGAACTGTCGGGACTGCTGTCCGGCGCCGGACGGGTCTTCGCCATGAGCGAGGAGCAGATCGGCGCGATGATCGGCATCTCCGGCTCCGGGGTCGCCTACTTCTTCCTGCTGGCCGAGGAGATGGTCAAGGCGGGCGTGGATCTGGGTCTGAGCGAGGACGCGGCTCGGGAAATGGTCGTCGCGACGGCCCAGGGCGCGGGATCGCTCCTGGCTTTGAAACAGGATCCCGCAGCACTGCGCCAGGCCGTCACCAGCAAGGGCGGCACCACCCATGCGGCGATCGAGACCTTCCGCGCCCACGACCTCGAGGCCACGGTCAAGGCCGCCGCCCAAGCCGCCTACAACCGCGCCCAGGCTATGGAAGAAGAGAATGCCTGAAGGTAAGGCGCGGGCTGGAACTGGAGCCGCGGCCGGCGGCGAGAACGTGAGAATGCCTGAAGGTAAGGCGCGGGCTGGAACTGGAGCCGCGGCCGGCGGCGAGAACGTGAGAATGCCTGAAGGTAAGGCGCGGGCAGGGACTGAGGCCGCGGCCGGCGGCATGACGAAGCGGATCCTGCCCGGAGCCTCGGCAGCGGTGTCCCTGGTGCTCTACGGGGCGCTGTCCATCATCATGTGGCGGATCTACTATTCGCCGTCCTGGGACTTGGGGATCTTCACCCAGCTGCTGAACGACTATGCGCACCTGCAGGCGCCGATCGTCGACATCAAGGGCCCCGGCTACAACCTGTGGGGCGACCACTTCCACCCGATCCTGTGGCTGCTGATGCCCGTGTTCAAGATCTGGCCCTCGGGCCTGACTCTGATGCTGTTGCAGGCGGTGCTGTTCGCGGCCTCGGCCTGGCCCGTGGCGTCCTATGCCGCGCAGAAGCTGCCGGCGGCCGGGGCCTGGGCCCTGTCCCTGGCCTACGTGGGGTCCTATGGGCTGCTGAACTCGGTGACCTCGCAGTTCCATGAGATCGCCTTCGCCGTGCCGCTGTTGGCCTTCGGCCTGGTGTGGTGGCTACGTGGCCACCATCTGGCGGGCGCCATCGCAATCGCCCTGTTGGTCTTCGTCAAGGAGGACATGGGGCTGACCGTCGCAGCCTTCGGGATCGCCGTATGGTTACGCCAGCGGGCCACCAAGTACCAACTGGGACTGTTCGTCTGGGGCGTGCTGTGGTTCGCGGTGACGGTCCTGCTGATCTTGCCGGCATTCAACAACTCCGGTCAGTACGACTACACGGACAATGTCTCGGCCCTCGATGCCCTGGGTGCAGGCGCACAGACCAAACTCGCGACCCTGGGTGCATTGGTCCTGGCGGCGGGGGCGGTGGGGTTGCGCAGCCCACTCATGCTCATGGTTCTGCCGACTCTGGCCTGGCGTTTCGTGGGAAACGTCGAAGGTTATTGGGGTCTGAGCTTTCACTACACGGCGGGCCTGGTGCCGATTGCGGCGCTCGCGCTGATCGATGGGATCGCCGGGCCGGGCTGGACGGGCTGGAAACGGGCCGGTGCGGCCAAGTCGGGTGCCGCCGGGCCGGCCGGTGCCGGCACGGAAGCGGCGGCCGCAGCCGAGCGCGAAGACGCCGCGGCCTCGGCCCCGGAACCTGTCGCGCAGGCTTATGCCGCGCAGTCTTCTGCCGCCCGGACCGAGGCCGCGCAGACGGTGCGGGAACGGACCCTGGGCACCTGGGCGCCGGCCGCAGCGGCCGCGGGCGTCATCGCCCTGGCGGGCAGCACGAACATCAACCTGCTGTGGGAATCCGAGCGCTACGCGATCGACGCGGGCCCTGCCGTGCAGGCCGCCGAGCAGTACGGCACCGTGGCCACCGATATCCGCCTGCTGGCGTATCTGGCGCCCAAGACGCACACCTACTGGTACGGCAGACTGGACCAGGTGAAGCCGGACGCGGTGCTGCTGCGGCCCTCGGAGACGGGCCAGACCACCGAGGAATGGGCCGAGGAGCGCCTGGGCGGGGACTGGACCACGGTGCTCAGCGAGGGCGGCTACGAACTGGCGGTCCCCGCGGCTCAGGGGCAGGGCTGAACCGAACCGTACCGTGCCTGGACCCGAAAGTGGCTCCACACTAGCTTGGGTGGCTCGATAGAAGCAGATTTATCGAGCCACACAAGCAAGTGTGGAGCCACTCCGGGATTGGGCCCAGATCGTTCAGGCAGTGAGGATCTTGGGGCCGTCGGCCGTGATCGCCACGGTGTGCTCGCTGTGCGCCGTGCGGCTGCCGGTCTTCGAGCGCAGTGTCCAGCCGTCCTTTTTATCGGTCACCAGCTGATCCGTGCCGGCCATCACCCAGGGCTCGATCGCCAGCAGCAGGCCCTCGCGCAGTTTGTAGCCGCGGCCGGGTCGACCGTCATTGGGAATGTGCGGGTCCTGGTGCATGGTCGAGCCCACGCCGTGCCCACCGAAGTCGGTGTTGACCGGATAGCCGTAACCGCGCAGGACCTCGCCGATGGCGTGCGAGATATCGCCGATCTTATTGCCCACCCGGGCCTCGGCGATGCCGGCGGCGCGTGCGGCCTCGGTCGCCTCGATCATCCGCAGGTCCTCATCCGATTTCGGCGTGCCGACCACGAAGCTGATCGCGGCGTCGGCGACGATCCCGTGCAGCGAGCAGGCCAGGTCCAGGCTGAGCAGATCCCCGTCCTTGAGCCTGTACTTCCGCGGCATCCCGTGCAACACAGCATCGTTGACCGAGGTGCAGATGTAGTGGCCGAACGGGCCCGAGCCGAAGGACGGGGCGTAGTCCACATAGCAGGATTCCGCGCCGGCGGCGTCGATCAGCTCGTGTGTCCAGGCGTCGATCTCCATGAGGTTCGTGCCCACCCGGGTGCGTTCCCTCAGCGTTCGCAGGGTGTCGCCGATGAACTTTCCACTGACTTCGGCGCGTTCCAATTCGGCAGGGCTCAAGACTTCGATCATGGTTCCATTGTCCCACGCGGGGCCCGGGCGCGGGGGAGTGACGGGCCACAACCCCGGACCGTGGGGGCCGCAGCCCCACGGGGAAGTGCGCCTAGGGTCGGCCGGCGAAGCGCCCCAGCAGTTCGACGTGGCCCGCGACGATGAGCACATCCTGCTTGCCCACGCGCGATTCGGGCTCTGCATAGGTGAAGTCGCGCCCGGGGCTCTTGATGCCCACCACGGTCACGCCGTAGGTCGAGCGGATCTTCGATTCGGCCAGCGTGAAGCCCTGGATCTCCTTGGGCGGGCGCATCTTGACGACCGCGAAGTGCCCGTCGTCGAACTCGATGTAGTCCAGCATCCGACTCGACACCAGGTGCGCGACCCTGGCCCCGGCCTCGGACTCGGGGAACAGCACGTGTTCGGCTCCGATGCGCCGCAGGATCTTTCCGTGCGAGGCCGAAATCGCCTTGGCCCACACCTGGTCCACGCCCAGATCGACCAGGTTCGCCGTGGTCAGCACGCTGGCCTCGATCGATGTCCCGATGCCCACCACTGCGGATGAGAACTCCTGCGCGCCGATCTGGCGCAGCGCGTCGATATTCGTCGAATCCGCCTCGACCACGTGGGTCAGCCGGCCCGACCAGTCCTGCACCAGGTTCGGATTGCGCTCGACGGCCATCACCTCGTAGCCCAGCCGGATCAGCTGTTCGGCCGTCGCGGCACCGAACCGGCCCAGCCCGACGACCAGGACCGAGGACGCGGTCGCCTTGGGCTCCCGCTTGAAGGCGCCGAAGGGGAACGGCGCGCGGGCCCGGCCGTGCTCCGGCGCGTCGGTGGACCTGTTAGCCAATGATGGGCCTTTCCTCTGGGTAGCGGAACATGCGCTGGGTGTCCCGGACGGACATCGCTGCCGCCAGGGTTATCGTACCCAGCCGTCCCACCAGCATCAGCACGGAAAGGACGTAGAGCCCGGCGGGCGGGCTGGCGGCGGTCACCCCGGTCGACAGGCCGCAGGTGCCGAAGGCGGAGATCACCTCGAACAGCACCTGGTCCAACTGCTGCCCGGTGACCTGTAGCAGGGCCAGTGTCCCGCCGATGACGATCACGAAGCCGGCCAGGGTCACGCTGATCGCCAGGCGAATCGCAGCCCTGTCGATCCGCCGCCGGAAGGCCACGACATCGCCCAGGCCCCTGGCCTCGGACCAGGCGGCCAGCAGCAGCACGGCCAGGGTCGTGACCTTGATGCCGCCGGCGGTCGACGAGGATCCGCCGCCGATGAACATGAGCACGTCGAGGATCAGATGCGAGGAAGGGTTCATCGCGTTGATGTCGAAGGTGGAGAAGCCCCCGGAGCGCGGCATCACGGACATGAACAGGGTCTCCATGAACGTCTGGCCCACGCCCTTGTGGCCCAGGGTCTGCGAATTGGAGTACTCGAACAGGTAGAGGAAGGCCACCCCGAAGACCACCAGCAGACCGGAAGTGGCCAGGGTCAGCTTGGTGTGCAGGTCCCAGGACCGCGGGCGGCGCCACCAGACGGCCATGATGAGCACAACGGGGAAGCCCAAGGAGCCGACGAACACGGAGGCCATGATGACGCTGAGGATCCAGGGGTCGTCCGCGAAGTACTCCATTCCGCCGCGGTGGACGGTGAAGCCCGCGTTGTTGAACGACGAGATCGAATAGAACAGGGCATGTAGCACGGACATCCCGAAGGAGTCCCCGCGGATCAGGAAGCGGGGGAACAACAACAGGAAGACCACGGCCTCGGCGGAGATGATCGTGGTGACCACGGTGCGCAGCAGGGTGCCGACCTGGCCCAGCTGCAGGGTGTTCGTCGCCTGCGCGGCGATCAGCCGCTGGCGCAGGCCCAGCCGTTTGGACACCGCCATGCCCAGCACGCTGGCCAGGGTCAGGATGCCCAGGCCGCCCACCTGGATGGCCGCGGTGATGACACCCAGGCCGAAGGGCGACCAGTAGTCCTCTGTGACCACGGGGGACAGGCCGGTGACGCACACGGCCGAGACCGCCACGAAGATGCTGCGGGCCAGATAGTGGCCCAGGTCCGGGTCCCAACCCGCGGTCCGTCCGGCGGTGTCGCCCAGAGCGCTGCCGTCCCCGGTGCCGGCGTCCAGTGCGGGCCCCTGATGGGAGATCGGCAGGCACAGCAGCACGGCGAAGACGACTACGACGGCCAGGAAGGAGAAGATCGCCAGGCGCGCCGGCGAACCGCTGGCCAGCCGGTCGACGAGGTCCCTGAGCCTGCCGGCCGCTCCGGCGCCTCGGGCACGTGGGCCCTGGGGCCCCGGCTGCCGGTGCTGGCCCTGTTCGGGCGGCGGTTGGACGTTCACACGGACATCGTAGTCGGCATCGGGGCGGCGGGCCCGGCCGACGATCCCGGGGCGCCCGGTTCCCGGCCCGGACGTCTGCCGAGTGTCCGGATCGTGGCCTGTGCGTGATCCGCGTCATCAGGCGGTTAGAGTATGAACCATGAGCAAACGCCAGACCGACGTCCTGGTCATCTGGGACGAGGTGTTCACCGAATACAACTTCGGCACAGGTCACCCGATGCATCCCCTGCGCCTGGACCTGACGGCGAAGTTGGCCCAGGACTTCGGGCTCTTCGACAGCGCGCGCATCCACATCAGGTCGGTGCCCGAGGTCGACGAGGCCGAACTGTCCAGACTGCACAGTCCCGAGTTCATCGCCGCGGTCAACGACGCCGGGCGGATGTCCGAACACGGGTCCGACATCCCAGACGAGGTGCAGCAGGCATTCGGCATCGGGACCGAGGACGTGCCGGCCTTCGGGCAGATCCACGAGGCATCGGGGCGGATCTTCCAGGGCGGCATCGAGGCCGCCAGGGCGATCACCTCCGGCGGGTACGAACGCGCCGTGAACTTCTGTGGGGGCATGCACCACGCGATGCCGGGCAAGGCGGGGGGATTCTGTGTCTACAACGACGTGGCGGCCTCGATCCAGCAGTTCCTGGACGCGGGATACGAACGCATCGCCTATATCGACCTGGACGCCCACCACGGCGACGGCACTGAGAACTTCTTCTGGGACGATCCGCGGGTGCTGACCGTCTCGCTGCACGAGAACGGCCGGTTCCTCTATCCCGGTACCGGCTTCGCCAATGACATCGGCGGGCTCAAGGCGGCAGCCAGTGCGGTCAACGTCGCGCTGCCCCCGCGCACCGCGGACGCCGATTGGCTGCGCTCCTTCGATGCGGTGGTCCCCGCTGTACTGCGCGAGTTCGATCCGCAGATCATCGTGTCCCAGCACGGCTGCGACGGCCACGATGTGGATCCGCTGACTCACCTGCGGTTGTCGGTCGACGCCATGCGGGTTGCCGCCATGTGGATCCGGGATCTGGCCGATGACCTGTGCGAGGGCCGCTGGCTGGCCACCGGCGGCGGCGGATACGCCATCGCCGAGGTCGTGCCGAGGGCGTGGACCAATCTGGTGGCGATCGCGGCCGGGTTGGATCTGGATCCGCTGACCCCGACCCCGGAACGGTGGCGCAACTATGTGGCGAACATGACGGGCAGGGACCGCGCCCCACTGGCCATGACCGACGGCCACGACGGGCAGTTCCAGCCCTGGGCCACCGGCTACGACCCGGAGTCGGATCTGGACCGCACGGTGATGAGCACGCGCAAGAACATCTTCCCGTTCTACGGTCTGGACGCCTACTACGACTGATTCACGTGAGTTCGCCGAGCCGTCACAGATGTGCGCTGTGCGCCGGTTCAGCCGCACGTTTATGACGGATCGGCGGGTGGGGTGAGGTAACGAACAGCCGGAATTTCTGTGAAGTTTGGGTTTCGTGGGGACTGGGCGATAGAATTGGGTGTTACGTTCTATCGTCGGCTCCACTAGGGGACGCGCGATCCGGGCGTTCTTCGTCATTAGTGTCTTAAGCAAAGGACTTACTGTGGGTTCAGTCATCAAGAAGCGCCGCAAGCGTATGGCCAAGAAGAAGCACCGCAAGTTGCTTCGCAAGACGCGTCATCAGCGCCGCAACAAGAAGTAAGACGTTCTTGGTGGCTCCCGGACCCCGGTTCGGGAGATGATCCATACTCCCGCCCGATCGGCGGCAGGGGATCCGCAGAACCGTCCCAGAGTCGGTCCGTGTTCGCGACAGGCGCTCCCGCATTCGCCGGGAGCGCCTGTACCTGCGCTACGGACCCTGTGCCCGCCCGGGCTCATCAGCAATGAGGAATCCGCGAACATGAGTGTCGCACTGACCTTTCTGACCCGCGCCGACTGCCATCTGTGCGATGCCGCGCGCCGGGTCGTGCTGGCCGGAATCGCCTGTCGCGATGTGGACCTCACGGAAGTCGACATCGACTCCGATGATGACCTGCGGGCCAAATACGACTGGGATGTTCCCGTCGTTCTGATCAACGGACGCCAGCACAGTTTCCACCGTGTCGATCCGGACCGTCTTGCCCGCGCGCTCGACCGTGCGGAGTCCGCGTGAAATTCCTTGAACACTCACGCGAAGTCCCCACCGGGGCCCGTGGGTGTTCGTCTCTTGAAGGGGGCACACATTGACTCTCCTCGTAATAGGCGTGAACCATCGGACCGCGCCGATGTCGGTCCTGGAGGCGTTCGCGCTCGGTGGTGGGGAAGTCACTGATCTGCGCACGCGGGCACTGGCCGGTGAGTACGTCGCCGGTGTCAACGTGCTCTCCACCTGTAACCGACTGGAGGTCCTGGCCGACGTCACGGCCTTCCACGGTGGTCTGGCCGATATCGGCACCGCCCTGGTCGCGGTGACCGGGTTGGACTGGCAGGAGCTGTCGCAGCACCTCTACGCGCACTTCGGGGAGAAGGCGGAGGAGCACCTCTTCACACTGGCCGCCGGACTGGACTCCATGGCCCTGGGAGAATCCCAGATCCTGGGTCAGCTGCGCGACTCGGCACGCGCCTCCCGGCAGGCGAAGACCCTGACCCCCGATATGATCCACATCCTGGACAAGGCGCTGGAGGTCGGCAAACGGGCCCATTCGGAGACCGCCCTGGACTCCGTGGCCCAATCCCTGCTGGAATCGGCCCTGGGCGCCGGTGTTGCCCACATCGGGCCGCTGACCAGGGCGAACGCCCTGGTGATCGGTGCCGGCGCCATGTCGGGTCTGGCCGTCACGACCCTGCACCGGCACTCCATCAAGTCCATCACCGTGTTGGGCCGGACTCTGGAGAAGGCCGAACGCCTGGTCGCCCCGCTGGGCGGACGCGCGGTCCAGTGGACGGACGAAGCCCTGGTGCGCGAACTTGCCGCCGCCGACCTCATCGTGTCCGTCACCGGAGCGCGCGGCACCGTGGTGGACAAGGACACCGCGATTGAGGCCCTGCAGCGTGACGAGGTGGGTTCGAAGAACAAGTTCTTCATCGACCTGGCCCTGCCGCACGACATCGCCCATGACGTCGCCGAACTGCCTCATGTGCGCGTGATGGGACTGAGTGAGTTGTCCCGCCAGTTCGCGGACACCTCCTCCCAGGAGACATCGTCGGTGGTCGCCGTGATCGGCGAGGTCAAGGAGATCATCCAGGCCGCGCTGGACGAGGAAGCCGTCCACCGGGTGGCGAAGAAGGTCAGCCCCACGGTCTCCGCCCTGCGCGAGCAGGCCCAGGAGATCGTCGACGGCGAATACGACAGGCTCGCGCGCAAGCTCGGTGGCGATGTGCCGCAGTCCCAGCTGGCCGAGATCCGCCGGACACTCCAGCGGATCGCCGAGAAGATCATCCACACGCCCACCGTGCGGGTCAAGGAGTTGTCCGCCGAGGACGAATCCGTCGATTACGCGGCAGCCCTGACGAACCTGTTCGACCTCTCGAAGACCCCGGCGGACAAGCAGGGCGAACTCGACCGGAACCGGGTGGACTTCTCCGCGGAGGGCATGCCCAAGCGCACCGCCAGCGCCAACCACTATGTGCCGGCCGACGGCCTGCGCCCGGTGGCAGATCACACCCTCGATGTGGTCGAACCCGAATTCTTCACCGGCCGGACCATGCGCCTGGGCACCCGCCGGTCCCGCCTGGCGCGCTCCCAGTCCACGGCCGTGGCCCAGCAGCTGGCCGCCCTGACCGGCTGGCGGATCGAGATCGTCGAGGTCGTCACCGAGGGCGACGTCAATATGACCCCGCTGGCCAAACTGGGCGGCTCGGGCGTGTTCGTCTCCGCGGTCCGCCGTGCCCTGCTCACGGGCAAGGTCGACATGGTCGTCCACTCGCTCAAGGACCTGCCAACCGCTCCGGCCGCGGGTATCGACCTGGCCGCGGTGCCCCCGCGCGTGGATCCATCCGACGTGCTCATCACGCGCGACGGGCTGACACTGGACGAACTGCCGGCCGGCGCCGTGGTGGGCACCGGTTCGCCCCGGCGCGCCGCCCAGCTGCGTGCGGCCCGTCCCGACCTGGACGTGCGCGGGGTGCGCGGCAATGTCGACACCCGCATCAAGCACGTGACCGAGGGCCGGCTGGACGGCGTGGTCATCGCCGCCGCCGGCGTCCGCCGCCTGGGCCGCCTGGCCGAGGTGACCGACACTCTGGACACCTCCGTGATGCTGCCGGCGGCCGGGCAGGGCGCGCTGGCGATCGAATGCCGCTCCGAGGACGCGGACCTAAGCGACACGGACGCGGAGATCCGCGCCGCTCTGAACACCATCAACGATCCGTCAACGGCCCTGCGGGTGGCCGCCGAACGCGCGGTGCTCAGCCGCTCGGAGGCGGGCTGCTCCGCCCCGATCGGGGCGCTGGCGACCATCGAGGGCTCGACCCTGCGGCTGGCCTCGGTGATGGCCGGGGTCGACGGGCACCTGCAGCGGGTCTCGCACCTGACGGCCCTGCCCGCCGGCGCGGACGGCGCCCCTGAACTGTCGAGTTCCGCGGCGCTCCATGCGGCCCTGCGGATCGGCTACGATTCCGCGGACGAACTTTTGCACATCCTGGGCGAGGTCCCGGATACCCTTGCCGGATCCAACGCCCCGACGGAGAACCTGCCTGGCATGGTCGGAGGACGCTCATGAATCTAGAACAGTCCCTGTCCCAGCAGAGCCTGGGTCACAAGCCCAGCGCGCACAAGGCGCATCTGAACGCCAAGCTGCCCGCCGTGTACTTCCTGGGCGCGGGCCCCGGAGATCCGCAGCTGCTGACGATCCGCGGCGCCGAACTGCTGGGTGCTGCCTCCGCCGTGGTCTACGACGCACCGGCCCACGACGACATCCTGTCCGCCTTCGTCGCGGCCGGGGTCGAACGCATCGACGCCGCGACCCTGGGACAGGCGGCCAGCACGCGCGGGCGCCGTCTGGCAGAACTGGCGCTGGACCACGGCCTGGTGGTGCGCATCGTGTCTGACGACGGGGTGCTCTTCGCCTCCACCGCTGACGAGGCCTCGGCCGTCAACCGCAACAAGGTCCCGTTGGAGATCGTGCCGGGCGTGGGCGTGGTCGCCTCGCTGGGCGCTTTCACCGGCACGGAGATCACCGGCAACCGGGTCCGCTCCCTGCGCCTGATCGAGGCGGGCGAGATGACCCACTCGGACGCCTCGAAGCACCGCAACACCGCCAATGTGCTCACCGGATCCGCCGTCGACCTGCTGGCCGGGCTGAAGTCCCTGGCCGCCGACGGCTGGGACCCGGAACTGCCCGTGCTGTTGACCTCGGGCCTGTCGACCATCCACCAGTCGACCAATGAGTTCACGCTGACCACGGCGATCGCGCACCTGTCCGCCCCGGCGGACACCACCGCGGACCCGGCACCCGCTGCGCCGACCTGTGGTCTGCTGCAGGCCGTACTGGGCCAGGGTGCGGGCGTCCGCCGTGACCTGGCGTGGTTCGAGACCCGCCCGCTGTTCGGCTGGCAGGTACTGATCCCGCGGACCAAGGAACAGGGTTCCTCGACCGCGGACCTGCTGGGCGAGTACGGCGCGGAGGGCACCATCGTGCCGACCATTGCGATCGCTCCGCCGCGCAGCCCCAAGCACATGGAGCGGGCAATGCACGCACTGGTCGACGGGGACTACCAGTGGATCGGCTTCACCAGCGTCAACGCGGTGCGCGCCGTGAAGATGTGGCTCGACGACCTGGGCCTGGACACCCGAGCCCTGGCCGGCGTGCGGGTCGCAGCGGTGGGCGGACCCACCGCCGAGGCCTTGGCGACCTGGGGGATCGAGGCGGACCTGGTGCCCAGCGGCGAGCACTCGGCCCGCGGCCTGGTGGCCGACTGGCCCGAGTTCGACAAAGACGACCACGCCTTCAACCGGGTGTTGCTGCCGCGTGCCGACATCGCGACCGAGGTGCTGGTCGCGGGCCTGACGGAGCTGGGCTGGGACGTCGACGACGTCACCGCCTACCGGACAGTGCGCGCAGCGCCCCCCGCCGCCCCGGTGCGCGAGGCGATCAAGCGCGGGGACTTCGACGCGGTGCTGTTCACCTCGTCCTCGACGGTGCGCAATCTGTTGGGCATCGCCGGCAAGCCCCCGGCCACCACGGTGGTCGCCTGCATCGGGCAGGCCACCGCACAGACCGCGATGGATCAGGGCCTGCGGGTCGATGTCATCGCCGGCGAGGCGAACCTGGACCGGTTGGTGGCAGATCTGGCCGAGTTCGCCCGAACTCAGCGCGATGAACAGGTGACGGCGGGACAGGTGCCGGTGCGGCCCTCGCAGACCCGGCGTCGGAACAAGAAGAGAAGTGTGAAATGAGCGAATTCGAATTGGCACCCGGCTCGGTCCGTCCGCGCCGTCTGCGGCAGTCAGCGGCGGTGCGCCGGCTGGTCAGGGAGAATCGTCTGCACCCGTCCGATCTGATCGAGGTGCTGTTCGTCCGCGAGGACCTCAGCGCCCCGCGCGAACTCGAATCCATGCCAGGGGTCTTCCAGCACACGCTGGAATCCCTGGTCGAGGCGGCGCGGGAGGCCGCCGATGCGGGCGTGGGCGGCGTGATGCTCTTCGGCATCCCGACCCACCGCGACGCCACCGGTAGCCAGGCCGATGATCCCGAGGGCATCCTGAACCGCGGTCTGCGCGCGGTTAGCGAGGCGGTGGGCGACCGCACCGTGGTGATGGCCGACCTGTGCCTCGATGAGTTCACCGATCACGGCCACTGTGGCGTGCTGGCCGCCGACGGCGGCGTGGACAACGACGCGACGCTGGACCGCTATGCGGCGATGGCGATCGCCCAGGCGAGGGCCGGCGCGACCGTGCTGGGCCTGTCGGGCATGATGGACGGCCAGGTTGGTGCCGTGCGCGTGGCCCTGGACGAGGCCGGCCTGTCGGAGACGATCGTGATGGGCTACACCGCCAAGTACGCCTCGGCCTTCTACGGTCCCTTCCGCGAGGCCGTGGACTCCCAGCTCACCGGTGACCGCAAGACCTATCAGCAGGACCCGGCCAATGGCCGCGAGGCCCTGCTGGAGCTGGACCTGGACCTGGCCGAGGGCGCCGACATCGTCATGGTCAAGCCGGGTCTGCCCTACCTGGACGTGCTCTCCGAGGTCGCTGCGGCCAGCCCCGTGCCGGTCTGGAGCTATCAGATCTCCGGCGAGTACGCGATGATCGAATTCGCGGCCCGGGCCGGTGCGATCGATCGCGACAAGGCGGTCTGGGAATCGCTCATGGCCTTCAAGCGCGCAGGCGCCGACGCCGTCCTGACCTACTATGCGACCGAATTCGCTCGCAGACTCCGTGATGGCGATGACTGAGCGGACCGGGTCCTCCGCTGCGGCCGAGTCCGCAACCGGGTCCCAGCCACGCTGGCTCGACGACTGCGAACAGCTGGCCTGGCGCGAACTCTGGAACGCCTACGGTCTGCTCGACGCGCAGCTCGACCGCGATCTGCGCACCGACTGCGGGCTCTCGCTGAGCGAGTACGGACTGCTGGTCCGGCTGTCCGAACAGTCCGACTGGAAGATCCGGATGGCCGCCCTGGCCGACCTCAGCGGAATCTCCCGCTCACGGCTGACCCATTTGGTGTCGCGGATGGAGAAGCGCGGACTGCTGGAACGCTGTTCGGCCTCCGAGGACGGCCGCGGCATCATCTGCGTGATGACCCAGGAGGGGTATCGGCAGCTGGTTGCCGCCGCACCGCGCCATGTGGAAAGCGTGCGGGACAATCTGATCGACCTACTGGACCATGACGAACTGACGACCCTGGCCTCGGCGTTCGCCAAGGTCAACGCACATCTGCACCAGCAGGAGGGAAACGGATGAGCACCACCGCCCGATCGCAGGACCTCTTCGCCCGCGCCCAACGGGTCACCCCGGGCGGAGTCAACTCGCCGGTGCGCGCCTTCCAGGCCGTCGGCGGCACCCCGCGCTTCATCCACAGCGCCAAGGGCGCCATCCTGACCGATGTCGATGGCAACGAGTACGTTGACATGATCGGCTCCTGGGGCCCGATGATCCTGGGCCACGCCCATCCACAGGTGCTCGACGCGGTGCAGCGGGCAGCAGCCCGCGGCTTCTCCTTCGGCACTCCCGGTGAGAACGAGGTCGTGCTGGCCGAAGAGATCGTGGCCCGGGTGGCGCCCGTCGAGCAGGTGCGTCTGGTCAATTCCGGCACCGAGGCGACGATGAGCGCCATCCGCCTGGCCCGCGGCTTTACCGGCCGGTCGAAGATCGTGAAGTTCGCCGGCTGCTATCACGGCCACGTGGACGCGCTGCTGGCCGCCGCGGGCTCGGGACTCGCGACCTTCGCTCTGCCGGACAGCCCCGGCGTGACCGGCGCGGAATCCGGCGACACGATCGTGGTCGACTACAACGACCAGGACGCCCTGCGCGCGGTCTTCGCCGAACACGGCCCGCAGATCGCAGCTGTCATCACCGAGGCCTGCCCCGGCAATATGGGCATCGTCCCGCCCCTGGACGGCTTCACCCAGCTGATCCGCCGGCTGACCAAGGAAGCCGGCGCCCTGATGATCTCCGACGAGGTGATGACCGGCTTCCGGGTCTCTGACACCGGCTGGTACGGCTACGAATCGGCCCGCGACGGCTACCCGGACGGACCCGCCGATCTGTTCACCTTCGGCAAGGTGATGGGCGGGGGCTTCCCCGCCGCCGCCTTCGGGGGACGCGCCGATGTGATGGGCCACCTGGCACCCGCGGGTCCCGTCTACCAGGCCGGCACGCTGTCGGGCAATCCGGTGGCCACCGCCGCCGGTATCGCGACCCTGCGCCTGACGAGGGAAACGGACGTCTACACCCATCTGGAAGCGGCCGCAGACCGGCTGCGCCCGGAGATCTCCACGGCGCTGTCGGCCGCAGGCGTGGCGCACACGATCCAGTCGGCCGGTTCCATGTTCTCCGTCTTCTTTACGCCGGGCACGGACGGCCGGGTGCGCGACTACGACGATGCGCGCGGCCAGGACAGTGCCGCCTACTCCGCCTTCTTCACCTCGATGCTGGAGTCGGGCGTGCACCTGCCGCCGAGCGCCTTCGAGGTGTGGTTCCTGTCCCTGGCCCACACCCCCGAGGTGCTCGACCGGGTGGTCGCGGCCCTGCCGAAGGCGGCCCGGGCCGCAGCTGCTGCACAGGATTCCGCGGCCGCGGCCACTGCTGATCGAGGAGGTCTGGCATGAGCACCGTCCGCATCCACCTGACCCGCCACGGCGAGGTCCACAATCCCGATGGCATCCTCTACGGCCGCCTGCCCGGCTACGGCCTGTCCGAGCTGGGCCACCGGATGGCCCAGCGGGTCGGCGAGCACTTCACCGGCGGGGACTTCACGGTCCGTGCCCTGGTCCGCTCGCCGCTGCTGCGCACGGCCGAGACCATCGCGCCCCTGGCCTCGGCCCTGGGGATGGAACCGCGGGAGGACCCGCGTGTGATCGAGGCGGCCAACCGCTTTGAGGGCCAGCATGCGGGGGCCGCGAACTTCCTGCAGCTGAAGAACCTGCCGCTGGTCTACAACCCGCTGCGCCCATCCTGGGGCGAGCCCTACACCGCCCAGGTGGTGCGGATGCGCGCGGCCATGGCCACCCTGCGCCGCGAACTCGAGGCGATCGCCCGCGATGAGTCGCTGGACACCGTCGACGGGGTCATCGTGAGCCACCAGCTGCCCATCTGGGTGACCCGCCTGGCAGCACAGGGCCGCCCGTTGGTCCACGACCCGCGGCGCCGCGAATGCGCGCTGGCCTCTGTCACGACCTTCACATACGAGGGTGGGAAACTGGCGGGCGTGCACTATGACGATGTGAGCGCGGATCTGCAGCCGGCGAAGAACGTGGCCGGGGCATGAAATACACGCAGCGACCGGTCACCCGCCGCGCGGCCCTGAGTATCACGCTGGGCGCGGCGCTGGTGACGCTTTCGGCCTGCAAATCGAGCAATGACGAACTGGCCCAGCAGGCCGGCTCCAATCAGGGCTACATCTCCGGCGACGGCGTCGTCACCCAGTTGGGCGAGGGCGACCGCGGCAAGCCCCTGGACCTGGAATTCACGGACCTGGCGGGCAAGAAGCACTCGCTGGCCGAGTACCGGCCCAAGGCCGTCGTGATCAACCTGTGGTACGCCGCCTGCCCACCGTGCCGCAAGGAGGCGCCCGACCTGGTCGAGGTGTCCCAGAAGTTCAAGAAGGACGTCGTGTTCCTGGGCGTGAACGTGCGCGATCAGGCGCCGGCGGCCAAGTCCTTCATCGACACCTTCAAGGTGCCGTACACCAATATGATCGACACGGACGGCGCGATGGTGTCCCTGCTCTCGAGCATCCTGCCCCCGCAGGCCACGCCCTCGACCGTGGTGCTCGACGCCCAGGGCCGGGCCGCCGCCCGCATCGTGGGCGCCTCCGAGTCCTCCACCCTGCGCGGTGTCATCGAAGACGTGCTGAAGGGCTGAGGCGTGGGCCATCAGTTCGCCGAGACGGTCATGTCCGGCCCGCTCCTGCTGGCCATCGGGGTATCCGTACTGGCGGGCCTTGTGTCCTTCATCTCACCGTGTGTGCTGCCCCTGGTGCCCGGCTACGTCGGCTATGTCACGGGCCTGACCGGCACGACGCTCAAAGAGCAGCGGACCCGCACCGTCTTGGCGGGCGTGGGCCTGTTCGTGCTGGGCTTCGCCGCGGTCTTCGTGGCCTTCGGGACGTTGTTCTCCGCGGTGGGCGCCCTGCTCACGCAGTACCTCGACATCATCACCCGGATCATGGGGATCGTGGTGATCCTGGCCGGGGTGGTGTTCATGGGCGGCTTCACCTGGTTGCAGCGCGACCGCCATCTGGGGGTGCGCCCGGCCGCCGGACTGTGGGGCGCACCGCTGCTGGGCGCGACCTTCGCCCTGGGCTGGGCCCCGTGCATCGGCCCGACCCTGGCCGCCGTGCTCACCCTGTCCACCAGCTTCGGTGGAACGGGCTCGCCCTGGCGCGGGGCCCTGCTGACGTTCTGCTACTGCCTGGGCCTGGGCATCCCGTTCCTGGTGGTGGCCTTCCTGCTGAGCAAGGGGTTGGGCCGGCTGGCCTGGTTGCGCCGCCACCAGCGGGCGATCGTGGTGGCCGGCGGCGTCATGTTGATCCTCTTGGGGATCGTATTGGTCAGTGGATTGTGGAACGCCTGGATGGCTCGGCTGCAGCTGAGCGTTGGCGGATTTGAGACGGTGATTTGATGAGTGGCGGACCAGCCGATCGCAAGGACGAACTGGCCGAGGCCGGGACGGGCTCCCAGCCGGGCGCGGAACCCGGCGCGCGTGCCGGCGGGCCCGGTGGCCCCGGCAAGAAGGCAGCGCCCGATATCGGCTTCATCGGCATGCTGCGCTGGGGTTGGCGGCAGCTGACCACGATGCGCTCCGCGCTGATCCTGCTGCTCATCCTGGCCCTGGCCGCCATTCCCGGCTCCCTGTTGCCCCAGCGGATCCAGGATCCGGCGCGGGTCACGAACTACATCGACGCCAATGGCGCCTGGGGGCAGATCGCCGACAAACTGCAGCTGTTCGACGTCTATTCGAGCTTCTGGTTCTCCGCCGTCTACATTCTGCTGATGATCTCGCTGATCGGCTGTGTCATCCCGCGCACCAGCCAGCACTTCAAGGCGATGCGGGCGCGTCCGCCCAAGGCCCCGCGCCGGCTGACCCGGATGCCCGGTTATGAGTCCTTCCCATTGGCCTCCGTCGGCCGTGCGGACGAGGAGGCGGCCGCCGACGGTGCCGGCGCCCGGGGGGCAGGCGGGGACCTCGGCGCCGATGAACTGCTCGATGCGGCGGCGGCCAAGCTGAAGTCGGCGGGCTACCGGATCGACCGGCACGCCGACCACGTCGCGGCCGAGCGCGGCTATCTGCGCGAGACCGGCAACCTGCTGTTCCACGTGGGCATCCTGGCGGTCACCGTGACCATGGCGATCGGTTCGACCCTGGGCTATTCGGGCCAGCGGATCCTGGTCCAGGGCGAGACCTTCACGAACTCACTGGTGTCCTATGACTCGTTCACCCCTGGCCGCTTCTTCTCACCCGACCGGTTGCCGGACTTTCGGCTCAAACTCAACGACTTCGAATCGAGCTTCGACTCGACCAGCTCCGGACCGCAGTTCGGCCAGCCGCGCACCTTCGCCGCCGATGTCACGGAGACCCGCGACGGGGTCGAATCCCGGCATGAACTGCAGGTCAACGAGCCCATCCGGATGGACGGCTCGCGCGCCTACCTGACCGGCAACGGCTATGCGCCGAAGGTCACGGTGCGCAATAACGCGGGCGATGTCGTGTTCGCCGGCCCCGTGGTGTTCCTGCCCGCCGATGGCAACTACGCCTCGCGCGGGGTCATCAAGGTGCCCGACACCGGAGGAGCCGGTTCCGGGGTGACGACCAGCGGCAGCACGAGCGATCAGCTGGGCTTCGGCGGGGTGCTGCTGCCCACCGCGGGAGTCAACGACGACGGAGAACTCATCTCCACCTTCGCCGAGCTGCGCAATCCCGTGCTGGCCCTGAGCGTCTGGAAGGGCGATCTGGGCCTGGGCGAGGGCGTGCCGCAATCGGTCTACGAACTCGACACCGACAAGATGCAACAGGTGCGCAACTCCGAGGGCCAGCCGATGACCCTGCGGATGAGCCCGGGACAGACGGAGGACCTGCCCGATGGCATGGGTTCGATCACCTTCGACGGGATCGACAAGTTCGTCTCCCTCGATGTGCGCTACGACCCCACGCAGGGCCTGATGCTGGTGTTCGCGGTGCTGCTGTTCGCGGGCCTGGCAGGATCGATGTTCGTGCCCAGACGGCGCATGTGGGTGCGCGTCAAGGACGGCACGGTCGAGGTCGCCGCCCTGGCCCGCGGTGACGATCCGCGGGTCGAACAGGCCGCGCGGGCCCTAAGCGTAGACTTGCAGGACCGAGAAGACTAGCCGGGGACCCCGGCGGAGGATACCGATGGACGTCAATATCACCCTTGCCTCATGGTCGAATCTGCTTTTGTATTCGGCCCTGGCGGTCTATGCGCTGAGCTTCCTGTTCTACGCGTTCGACCTGTTCGGCCGGCAGCGCGTCACTGCGGCCGATGCCGCCCGTGAACAGGGGAAGAAGACCGCGGGTGCGGGCACTGCCGGCGCTGCGGGTAGGGCTGCGAATGCGGCTGGAGCGCAGAGCCGGACGACCGGTCGGAAACGATCCGTGGTCGGCAGCGGGGCCACAGCCGTGGCCGAGAAGACCGCGGAGAAAGCCTCGGTTTCACACCAGGCGACGGGTGCAGGGAAGTCCGGCGGCGGTGCGGCCGGGAAGTCCGGCGCGGCCGGAGAATCCGATGCTGCGGTAACCGGTGGGCGGCGCAAGCTCGCGGCCCTGGGCACGAACATGTTCGTCATCGGGCTGCTGCTGCACATCGCCTCGATCGTCACCCGCTGCCTATCGGTGATGCGGGTGCCGTGGGGCAATATGATGGAATACCTCATGGTCGCCACGGCGATCGCCGGCATCGTCTACCTGGTGGTCATGAAATGGCGCGATGTGCGCTACCTGGGCACCTTCGTCTCCGGGGCCATCATGATGGGCCTGGGCCTGTGCATCACGGTGTTCTACACCCCGGCTGCCCAGCTGGTCCCGGCCCTGCAGTCCTACTGGATCTACATCCACGTGCCGATCGCGATCCTGTCCACGGCGCTGCTGTCTATCTCCGCGGCCCTGGCCGTCTTCCAGATGCTCAAGGCCTTCGTGGAGACCCGTCACGCAGCGGTGGAGTCGGCCAAGAAGAAGGCCGCGAAGGCCGAGGCCAGGGCCCAGAAGGTGGCAGCGGCCGAGGGCGGGGAATCGGCTCCGGTCGCGAGCTCGCAGGCGAAGCGGGCCCAGCGCGAATCCGCCTCCGTCAAGGGCGTACCCGGCTGGCTGCGCTGGCTGGACAAGGACCGCATCCCCTCGTCGAAGTCGATCGAACAGGTCAGCTACCGGATCGCGGCCGTCGGCTTCATCACCTGGACGTTCACGCTGATCGCCGGAGCCATCTGGGCCGAGGTCGCCTGGGGCCGCTACTGGGGCTGGGACTCCAAGGAGATCTGGACCTTCGTCGTCTGGGTCGTCTACGCGGCGTATCTGCACTCGCGGGCCACCCGCGGTTGGAGCGCGAACAAGGTTGCGGTGTTGAACCTGGTGGGTTTCCTGTGCATCGTCTTCAACTTCACGATCGTCAACACCTACTTCAACGGTCTGCACTCCTACTCGGGGCTGTAACATTTCGCCGAGTGACCGGCGGGAACCAGTCGCTCGGCGAGCCCACAGGGCGCCTTGGACGTGTGACAATCGAAGGGAGTCGATTTCCGGCGCCGATGCCGGAACGCACGTGGAAGAGGTGGTACTCATGAGTTCGAACCCCGACCAGCCGAGTGTGGACGCCGCGCTCGAAGACGAGATGAGCGGACCGGTGACCTATGAGCGGCGCGGCCTGGCCGGCATCGTCACCCTGGCATCCACCGCGGACCGCAACGCGATCAGCCTGGCGATGATCGGCGAGGTCAAGGCCGCCGTCCAACGGGCCTACGACGACGAGGACGTCCGCTACGTCGTCCTCACCCACACCGGAAACACCTTTTGCGCGGGCGCGGACCTGCGCGAACAGAAGGGTTTCGGCGCCACTCCCGAACACCTACAGGTGCGCCGTGGACTGGAGCTGGGCGACCTGTTCTCTCTCCTGCTGGCCGGACCCAAGCCGGTGGTGGGCGCGGTCTACGGTCACGTGCGCGCCGGGGGCACAGGACTGGTCGCGGCCTGCGATGTGGTCTTCGCCGGGCCCGAGGCGAGTTTCGCCATGACCGAGGTCCGGATCGGTGCGGCTCCCACCGTCACCGTTGCGGTGCTCGAGGAGCGCCTGACCCCGCGGGCCATGGCCGAACTGTCGATGCGGGGCAATGTCATCGATGCGGCAGAGGCCCAGCGGGTCGGGCTGATCACCCGGGTCGTCCCCGATGTGGACGAGGCCCTGGACTCCTTCGCCGCAGACCTGCAGGCGGCCGGTCCATCGGGTCTGGAGGCGGCGAAGGGCCTGGCGAACCGGAGGGTCGTGGACAATGTGGCCCGCCGGACGCCGGAACTGGCGGTGTTGTCGGCGCGTCTGTTCATGGCGGCCGAGGCCCAGGCCGGGATGCGCGCCTTCCTGCGGCACGAGCCCGCCCCCTGGGTGCCACAGGACTGAGCGCCCCTGAAAATCCGCACCCCTGAAAATCATTGGGGCGTTTGTCTCAGATTCGACCGTTCATACGGCCCAATCTGGAACAAACGCCCCAATGATTTCGGGACCTGCGATTCAGCGGTCCTCGTCGTCGCGTTTGGTCACGTCTCCGGCATCCGCGTCGGGCCGGTCCTCGCGCTCATGTGCCTCACGGCGCCTGCGCTGTTCGAGGTCGTCCTGGATCCGCCGCAGGTATTCCGGATCATCATCCGGTGCGATGGGGCCGCGGCGGCTGGGCTTTCCGGCGGAGCGGCCGGGCCCGGCCACGGTGCCACGGCCGAAGATGTACCACATGAGCAGCCCGATCAGCGGGATGAAGAGGATGATGAAGAACCAGCCCCACTTCGGCATGATTCTGATGACTGTGCGATCTCGCATCGCGCAGTCGAACAGACTGTACAGGGTGATCGCCACCAGAATGACGACACCGGCAATTAACCCTCTAGCCACGCTCCCAGTCTAACGGACTAACATTGTGGATCATGCGTCAGTTCCTCTTGTACAATCTGGCCCGGATCGGCCTGTTCGTCCTCGTCCTGGCGGTGATGATCGGCATCTTCAAGTGGTCGCTCATCACCGGGATCGCGGCGATCCTCATCTCCACCATGCTCAGCTATCTGCTGCTGGGCCGGCTGCGCGATTCGGCGACGAATGCAATGGTCGACCGGGTTGAGGATCGGCGCAAGCGCAAGGCGGCGCAACCTGCGAAGAAGTCGGCGGACGCCCAGGCGGAAGACGCCGAGGTCGATCAGCTCGAAGAGCGCCGCACCAAAGAGGACTGAACGCCCGGTGGAGCTCGGGGCGGCTAGAGTGCCAGGCCCAGGGCCAGGAGGGCCGCCCAGAGCAGGGCTGCGATCCCGGTCTGTTTGATCGGCGGGATCAGGGCGGTCCCGGTGGACTTGCCCAGGACGATCCGCAGCGGCGGAATGGTCAGCACGACCGCCAGCACCGCCAGGAGCGCGGCCGGGTGGCCGGTGAGGATCGGCACCAACAGCAGGATGAAGGGCGCGATGACCAGGACGGCGTAGGCTATGCGCGCCCTGATATCCCCCAGCAGCGAGGCCAGCGTGGTCTTGCCCGTCAACGGATCCGTATCGATGTCGCGCAGATTGTTGACCATGAGCACGGAACAGGCGAACAGGCCCTGGCCCACCGCTCCGGCCCATGCTGTCGGGGAGAGCTGGTGGACCATCGCATAGGTGGTGCCCAGTACGGCGACCAGGCCGAAGAAGATGAAGACGAACAGTTCCCCCAAGGCGATGTAGCCATAGGGGTGTTTCCCACCCGTGTAGTACCAGGCCGCCAGGACGGCCAGTACGCCCACGGGGATCAGCCACCACGATTGGGTCAACAGGGTCATGGCGACACCCGCTACACCCGCCACTCCGAAGCTTAAGAACGCGGCGCGTTTGACCCGGGGCGGGGAGACCAGCCCCGATCCGGTCAGGCGCAGCGGTCCCACTCGTTCGTCGTCGGTGCCGCGGACGCCATCGGAGTAGTCATTGGCGAAGTTCGACCCGATCTGCAGGGCCAGGGATACGAGGAGGGCCAGCAGGGGTGTGATGATGAGCTGCCAGGCGGGAACCTGGAGGATCTGCGATTTTCCGACATCGCCGATGACGATTTCGCGCAGTCCGCCGATCTGACCCAGCGCAGCGCCGGTTCCCACCAGCACCGGGGCCACCGCCAGCGGCAGGGTGCGCAGCCGAGCGCCTTCGATCCACTGGGAGAACGTCGCCATGTGCCAAGCCTTCTTTCCTAAAATGACCGTTCTATTTTATGCGGGTCGAGCGATATCGTGCCAGGTGGGACGAGGTTAACGGTGGAAGAGAGCCCCGGATCACACAGTCATGTGGTGATTCCCATGCGGTGATTCCGTGGGATCAAGCGGCTCGCGACTGGGCCACAGCGCACCACGCCGCGCGCCGGCGCGGTTCAGCCCAGGGCCCGCACGGCCAGTTCGCGGGCAGCCCGCCGATCCGGTTTGCCGATGCCCTTGGCCGGGATCGTCGTCACGGGCAGCACGAAGCGCGGCCGGTGGATCCCCGGGAACGAGGCGGGCAGCAGTTCTTTGAGTTCGGCCGCCAGGTCCGCTGCACGTGCCCCCTCGCCGGTCACTGCGAAGGGGCCGGAGTCCGCGCGCAGCAGCGCGACCAGGGCCGCGCCCCACTCGGGGTCGGGCAGCCAGGTGAGCAGGACCTCGGCGACGCCGTGCGGTTCCAGGGCTGCCAACAGTGCGTTCTCCACAGCCAGGGGCGGGATGTTCTCCCCGCCGACCACGATGACGTCGTCGGCACGGCCCAACACGTCGAGCACCCCGTCGCTGATGCGGCCAAGGTCGCTGGTGGTGAAGGAGCGCGTGGCACCTGAGCCTGCGAACCCCGTGCCGGTATCCGGCAGGGCGCGCAGTAGTGCCGGAGCATCCTCCAAGCGCACATAGGAATCCGCCAGCACGGGCCCGGCCAAGACCACGCGCGACTGTGCGTCGATCGACATGTGGACGCCGTCGAAGGGCACGCCGTTGTAGACGCAGCCGCCGCCAGTCTCCGACATGCCGTAGGTGCGCACGATCCGCAGGCCCGCGGCCTCGGCGGCTGCCATCACGGAGGGCGCGACCGAGGCCCCGCCCAGCAGGATCGCATCGAACCTACCCGCGGCCCGGGTCGCCGCCGTATCGCGCAGGATCCGCACCAATTGTGTGGGCACCAGGGAGGCGTAGAGGCGTGCGGCCTGGCCGGCCTCGGAGACCAGGCGGTCCACATCTGCGGTGAAGCCCGCGGCGTCGAAATGACCCAGTGAGACCAGGGGAGTGGTGCCGGCCATGAGCGAGCGCAGCAGCACCTGGGCGCCGGCGATGTGGTGCGGGGCCAGCGGCAGGTACCAGGTGCCCGGCCCGCCCAGTGCTGCCTCGGTCGCGCGGCCCGATACCTCGAGGGCCCTGGCGGACAGGGCCACGCCCTTGGGGTCACCCGTGGAACCGGAGGTGTAGACGACCAGGGCGGGCGGCGCCTGGTCCCCCCTGGCCGGGTCGGGGCGGAAGGCCTCAGGTGCCACCACGTGGACCTCGCCGGACCGGGATGCGGGTAAGACCACGGTGTGCCGGCCGGCCATGGCGCCGGCCAGCAATTCGCTCAGTTCGGCCGGGGTTGGGCGCAGGGTGCGGACGGGGTTCACTGTGCTGTTCATGCTGCTCTGTGGCTCGGACAATCCGGTGGGGTCCCGCTCAGTAGTACCAGGGGTAGGGCGACCAGTCGGGGTCGCGCTTTTCCAGGAAGGCGTCGCGGCCCTCGACCGCCTCGTCGGTCATATAGCCCAGGCGGGTGGCCTCGCCGGCGAAGACCTGCTGGCCCATCAGACCATCGTCGGCCAGGTTGAAGGCGAACTTGAGCATCCGCTGGGCGTTGGGGGACTTGCCCAGGATCTCGTGGGCCATGGTCAGGGCCGCGTTCTCCAGATCGGCGTGGTCGACGACCTCGTTGACCGCGCCCATGTCGGCCATGTCCTGCGCGGAGTAGGTGCGGCCCAGGAAGAAGATCTCACGGGCCTTCTTCTGGCCCACCATCTTCGCCAGGTAGGCGCTGCCGTAGCCGGCGTCGTAGCTGCCCACGTCCGCGTCTGTCTGCTTGAACTTCGCGTGTTCGCGGCTGGCGATGGTCATATCGCAGACCACGTGCAGGCTGTGCCCGCCGCCGGCCGCCCAGCCCGGTACCACCGCGATGACGACCTTGGGCATCATCCGGATGAGGCGCTGGACCTCCAGGATGTGCAGCCGGCCGGCGCGCGCCGGGTCGACCGATTCGGCGGTCTCGCCGGAGGCGTACTGGTAGCCCGAGCGCCCGCGGATCCGCTGGTCCCCGCCGGAGCAGAAGGCCCAGCCGCCGTCCTTGGGGCTGGGGCCGTTGCCGGTCAGCAGCACGCAGCCCACGTCCGAGGTCTGCCTGGCGTGGTCGAGCGCCCGGTACAGTTCGTCGACGGTGTGGGGCCGGAAGGCGTTGCGGACCTCGGGCCGGTCGAAGGCGATGCGCACGCAGCCGAAGTCGGAGCCGTCGGGGTTGAGCGCCCGATGGTAGGTGATGTCGGTGAAGTCGAAGCCCGCGACCTCCCGCCACTTGGTCGGATCGAAGATCTCGGATACCGATGCCGGGTTCTGTGCGGGGTCGGTCTGCGTCTCACTCATGGACTCAAGTCTAGTTCGGTGGACCTACGTCTAGTTCGGTCGGCGCGCACTAGGGTGGGGTCATGACCGATTCGCGCGTACCCCCAGTGCCGTCCTCCGTACCCGCTCCCGTCCATCCTGACCTGCCCGCGGACCCGCGCGAGCTGTTCGACGATATCCGCGTGGTCTGCCTGCCGATGGTTGCGAAGTTCCGCGGTATCACGGTGCGTGAGGCGATGCTGGTGCACGGTCCGGCCGGTTGGGCGGAGTTCTCGCCGTTCACCGAATACGACACCGCCGAGGCCTCCCGCTGGCTGGCCGCCACCGTCGAGTACGCGAGCTGTGACTACGCCGAGCTGGTGGGCGGTCCGGCTGCGGAATCGGCTGCGGTCCCGGCGCTGGACCCCGTGCCCGTCAACGGCACCGTGCCCGCCTGCCCTGCGGCGGACGTGCCGGGCATCCTGGCCCGTTACGACGGAGTGCGCACCGTCAAGATCAAGGTGGCAGAGCGCGGGGCCGCGACTCTGGCCGACGACCTGGCGCGGATCCGCGCGGTGATGGCCGCCGGGCCGCAGCTGCGCCTGCGCCTGGACGCCAACGGCCGTTACACCCCGGCCGAGGCGCAGCATGCCCTGCGCGCCTTCGCCGCACTGCCCGGCTTCACCGAACGGCTCGAATACATCGAACAGCCCGTGCTGGACACCGAGGACCTGGCCCGACTGCACGACTGGGTCGCCGCCGCCGGCCTGCCGCTGCGCCTGGCAGCCGACGAATCCATCCGCAAGGCCTCCGACCCACTGCGAGTCGCGCGGTTGGGGGCGGCCGACCAGATCATCGTCAAGGTCCAGCCGCTGGGCGGCATCCGGGCCGCGCGCGAGGTCGTCGCGGCCGCCGGCCTGCCCGCCACGGTCTCCAGTGCGCTGGACACCTCGGTCGGCCTGGCGGCCGGCGTCGCCCTGGCCGCCGCGCTGCGCGGGGGAGCGGGCTGCTCGGCCGCGGGCGCCGCCGGCCCCGGGCCTGCGGGCGGCGCGAGGCTGCCGGGCGGCGCGGGCGGTCGGACCGGGAGCGGGGCCTCGGCCCAGGAGGTGTGGGCCGCTGGCCTGGGCACCAGCTCGCTGTTCGCCCGCGACGTCGTCGACCCGCCGCTGCGCGCCCACGCCGGAGTCCTGTCGCCAGGGCGAATCAGCCCCGACCCCGCGGCCCTGGCCGCCCTGGCCGCCCCCGCCCCACGCACAGCCTGGTGGCTTGAGCGGCTGGACCGCTGCTGGGCCCACCTGTCACAAAGGTAGGAAGGTGTCATGAACTTCCGCTCGTGGGGCCCGGAAAGCGACCTTTTCCGACACCGACCTACTTGTGTGACACCTCGGCGCAGAGGTGGTGCGGTAGCAGCGGAATCCGGCTCGCCGGGGTCTAAGCGCGCGTGCGGCGCACAGGCCCCAGCAACATGCCCTGGTGCCGGGCCAGGGCCAGCAGCACGATGCCCGCGGCCAGGGCGACGACCAGCGTGACCACCGAGGCCTCGATGCCCATCGATCCGCCGGTCAGCCAGGCGGGCCCTGACCAGTGTGCTTCGAACAGGCCGGTGCGCTCGCCGGTGCCGGAGACGTTCGAGGAGAAGATCCCGCCCTGGACGAAGTTCCACGCCACGTGGATGCCGATCGCCAGCCACAGCCGGCGGGTCAGCAGATAGGCCGCACCCAGCAGGACGCCGGCCTCCAGCATGATGGCCACGGCGCCGAAGACCGATGCGCCGGGGTTGCTCAGATGCACCAGCCCGAACAGCACAGAGGTGATCGCCAGTGCGGCCCAACTGCCCAGCCAGGCATCGAGGACGCGCAGCAGGAACCCGCGGAACAGGATTTCCTCCATGAAACCCGCACCGATCCCGATGGCTGCGGCGTAGAACAGGCCGTCCCACAGCGCAGGGCCGGTGGTGATGCCGGTGGTCCGGTAGCCGCCGAACAGGGCGATCACACCGACGGACACCCCCATCAGCACGAGTCCGGTGCCCAGGCCGGTGACGAATTCGATGAGGCGCTGGTGCTTGCCAAGGCCCAGGCCCGGATTGCCCGCGATGAAGCGCATGATGAGCAGATAGAACACGAAGGACAGAGCGGCGCCCACGACCATGCCGATGAGCATGTCGAGCCCGCCGAACACCGACATCCCGGCCTGCGCCACATCGGCGGTGGAGCCATCGGGCCGGACCACCCGGACGGACGCGCCCGCGCCAGTGGCGGCGTCGATGGTGAGGCTCCCGCGCAGCAGGGCGGAGAAGAACGTGACGACACCGGCGACCAACTGGGCCGCGAAGAAGGCCACGATCCCCACGACGAGCTGCCAGACCCGGTGCGCGTCGCCCCGGAAGACGGAAGGGGTCCGTGGGGTCACTGACTCGGCATAGGGATTGGGCGGGTAGCTCATAGTTCCATCATAGTTCGGTGGAAAAATAGGGCCGATGAATGCTTCCACCGCCTCCGCTCGCGCCCTCGCCGTCGAACTGCTCCGCCTGGGCCTACGCCATGTCGTCATCTGCCCCGGCTCGCGCTCGGCTCCGCTGACCTACGCCTTCGCGGAACTGGCCAGGCAGGGGCTGGTGGAAACGAGTGTGCGGATCGACGAGCGCGATGCCGGCTTCCTGGCATTGGGCCTGGCCAAGGGCCTGCGGGCCGAGGGCTCGGGCGACGGGCTGGTCGCGGTGGTGACGACCTCGGGCACCGCCGTCGCGAATCTGCACCCGGCAGTGCTCGAGGCCTCCTACTCCCATGTCCCCCTGCTCCTGCTGACGGCCGACCGGCCCGCCCGGCTGCGCGCCACCGGGGCCAATCAGACGATCGACGATCAGTCGCGGGTGCTGACCGATGTGCGGGCGGGCATTGACGTGGAGGTCGGTGGCGACGCCCCGAACGCGGCCCGGGTGGCGGCCGAGGCGGCCCTGGGCTCCGGATTCGCCGGGACCGTGGCGGGTGGTTCGGTGGGGGAGCCCGCCGGCGGCGCGTTGGGCCCCGGCGCCCTGGCCGGCACACCCGGTCCGGTGCAGCTGAACATCCAGTTTGACGTCCCCCTGGTGCCCGAACGCGTGGACTTCCCCTGGACGCCCGCGGGATCAGAGGCCGCGCCCGCGCAGGCTCCGGCGCCGTTGGATCCCCGGCTGGGTGAGGCCCTGCACCGGCTGGACCCCACGAGCACCGTGGTGCTCGCCGGTGACGACTTCGGATTGGGCCAGCGGCGCGTGGGCGAACTGGCCACCCGCCTGGGCCTGCCCGTCCTGGCCGAACCGACTGCGCCCCTGTTCGTCCACCAGCATGCCGTGGCCCGCCACACCGAGGTGCTGGCGGGCGCGCCGACCCTGCGAACACGGATCGCCACGGTGGTGGTCGCGGGCAAACCCACGCTGTTCAGGCCCGATGCCAAGCTCCTCGCCGATCCCGCGGTGACCCTCGTCCACGTGCAGGCCGATCTGGACCGAGTGGACGACGCGGCCTGGGCCGAGTTGGCTCTGGGCCTGGGGGATGTGCGGGGTCCGGATGTGCCGGGTGCCGCACCCTGGCTCGCCGAATGGCTGGAGGCCGGGCGCGCGCTCGCCGCACAGGACGAAGGTGCCGAGCACGACTCGGCTGCAGCCGCCGGCTCGCCTGCGGCCGGAGCGGGCGGCGCTGGTCAGCCCTCCGGCCCAGCGGCCCTCATCGCCCCGGTGCTGCGGGCCGAGGGCCATGTGCTGCTGGCCAGCTCATCGGTGGTCCGCTATGCCGACCGGATCACGGATCGGCACGCGCGGATCAGCGCGAGCCGCGGTCTGGCGGGTATCGACGGACTCGTGTCCACCGCCGTCGGCATGGCCAGGGTGCTGGCCGGGCCGAAGCCGGGTGCGGCCTCGGCCCCGGTCAGGCTGTTGATCGGGGATCTGGCGCTGCTCCACGACGCCGGCGGGCTGCTGCGGATGACGGGCGAGGCACGCGCGAGTCTGCAGATCTTCGTCCTCAACGACGACGGCGGACGGATCTTCGCGGGCCTCGAACACGGGCAGGACTACCTGGCGCCCTACTTCGGTCCGTACTTCGCGACCCCGCACGGTCGGGGCTTTGCCCATCTGGCGGCCGAATACGACTGGCACTACGAGAGCCTGGACGGCCCCGCCGCAGTGTCCCGAGTAGTCGCCGAGGCCCGCCCCGGCCTCTACGAGATCCCCCTCCCACCCGTCCTGTCCTGACGGTGGTACCACATGCGCTGGGTGGCAGCAGATGCGCGCGCATCTCGTGCCACCCAGCGCAAGTGGTACCACCGAAAAGGCGCGGGCACTCGACCCGAGGGGCGCCCGACTTGCGAGTACCACCGAAAAGGCGCGGGCACTCGACCCGAGGGGCGCCTGACTTGCGAGTACCACCGAAAAGGCGGGGGTGGATTACTCCAGGCCGAGGGCTTGGCGCATGGGCTTCATCTTGGCCCAGGTCTCGGCCAGTTCGGACTCCGGATCGGAATCGGGCATGATCCCGGCGCCGGCCCACAGCCGGATCCGGTCGCGGGCCTCGAGCTGTCCGCAGCGCAGGGCGATGCCCAACTGGCCGTTGCCGTAGCCGTCGACCCAGCCGATGGGACCTGCGAAGCGGCCCCGGTCGGCCGCCTCGGATTCCCGGATCACCCTGGTCGCCTGATCCGTGGGCACCCCGCCCACCGCAGCGGTCGGATGCACGGCCGCCGCGACCTCGAGCGCCCATGGCCGATCGGCCGCCCCACCGGTCCCGGGGCCGGCTCCAGGGCCGAGGTCCCCGGCGCCACCGCGCACCCCGCCCGCAGCGGCGCTCCCCGCCGTCGGGACCCGGGTATCCAGCGTGCCACGGGCATCGCTGGCCAGGTGGATGACATTGCTCAGGGCCAGCAGATGCGGTTCGGAATCCACCCGTAGATCGGAGCTCAGGGGTGTCAGGGACTGTTCGAGGGAGTGGATCGCATAGCGATGCTCCTGCGAGTCCTTGTGCGCGCCCAGCTGCTTGCGCGCTGCATCGAGCTCGGACTCCGGATCGTGCTGGACCCGGTAGGTCCCGGCCAGCACGCGGGAGGACACGACTCCGTCCTGCACGCCGATGAGCAGTTCGGGAGTCGCCCCCACCAGGCCCGCCACCGCATAGGTCCACGTCGACGGGAAGGCCCGGTTCAGCCGGCCCAATACCGCGCGCAGATCGATGTCGGCATCGGCCTGCACCACGGTGTCACGGGCCAGGACCACCTTCAGCAAATCGTCTGCGGGGTCGTCGGCGGCCGCGCGCAGCCGGGCGGAGACCTCGCCGACGATCCTCCGGTACTTCCCCGCGGTGACTCGCCCGGCCGACAGCCTGGCCCCGCGTACCGGGGACAACTGGGCATCGGACAGCCGAAGGGGGCTGACGTCCTGGTCGGGATAGGTGATTTGCGTCAGCCAGACCCGGCCATCGCGCCGGCCCATCAGGAAAGTGGGCACGTCGATGACACTGGCGGTCCGCGAATCGTCGGCGAATGCCAGGGAGCTGAAGCCCAGCAGGCCGGAACCGGGCAACTGGACCGGATCGTCGACCTCCGCCGTACCCGCCAGCGCTCGCCAGGCCGCGGACAGTCGGGTGAAGCGGTCGGCCCCGGTGGCGCTCAGGCGCAGGGTCCGGCCGAAGCCCACCAGGCCGGAATGGCCCCTGACCCAGCAGGCCAGGGTGTCGGTGGGAAGTTTGGTCAGGAAGTCCTCGGGACTGGTGGGCAGGCCACTGGAGAAGGGCCGGGGCGCCTCCGGGTTGACGCCGTCGATGAACCACGAGCGCACGCGCAGGCTCGGCAGGCCGGAGGTTGTGGGGGCCGAAGTGTCCTCAAGATCGAAACGCATCACCCTTCAATGCTAAGCGGCCGGATGCCGGTTCGAGGCCGCGGCCGGGGACCGGTTTCCGGCCCCCGTCGGACACCGGTCCGCGGACCGGGTGAGCAAGGATACAGAGACGATCCCCGCCCCGGGTGGTCAGGTGGGCGCGCGGGCTGAGAAACTAGGCGTATGACTCGCGCGAACCTGGACAAGCAGAAGACCGACGTCGCATCGATGTTCGACGCCGTGGCCGAACGCTACGACCTGACCAACGATGCCATGACGTTCGGGATCTCGCGCTGGTGGCGCGTGGAGAACACCAAGGCCGTCGACCCGCAGCCCGGCGAGAAGATCCTCGACCTGGCCGCCGGCACGGGCTCATCCTCGGTGCCCTATGCCAGGGCCGGCGCGCAGGTGATCGCAGGCGATATCTCCGAGGGGATGCTGGAGGTGGGGCGGCGCCGCCACCCCGAAATCGAGTTCGTCTACGCCGATGCGCTCGACCTGCCCTTCGACGACGAGACCTTCGACGCGGTGACCATCACCTATGGCTTCCGCAATGTCCAGGACACCGCCACCGCCCTGTCCGAGATGTACCGGGTCCTCAAACCGGGCGGGCGCCTCATCGTCTCCGAGTTCTCCACCCCCACCTTCAAGCCCTTCGCCAAGTTCTACAAGGGCTACATCATGCGCGCCCTGCCGGCCGTCGCCAAGGCCGTCAGCTCCAGTCCCGACGCCTATGTTTACCTGGCCGAATCGATCCGCGCCTGGCCGGCCCAGGTGCCGCTGGCCCACCTGATCCGCGACGCCGGGTTCGACCGCGTGCAGTACCGCAACCTCACCGGCGGGATCGTCGCCCTGCACCGCGGTTACAAGCCGGCCGCCCCGGCACCGGCGACAGCAGCGCCCGAGGCCCCCGCACGTGCGGAGGGCAACCCGGGTGCCGCCTCGGCGGGGGTCGCCTGAGGTGCAGACCGTCAGCGCCGATGTCATCGTCGTGGGCGCGGGACCGGCGGGCGCCTCGGCCGCGGCACACCTGGCTCGGGCCGGTCTGGACGTCGTCGTCCTGGAGAAGGCCCGGTTCCCGCGCGATAAGATCTGCGGCGATGCGCTGACCCCGCGGGCCGTGCACGAACTGGGCCTGCTGGGCCTGGACAAGTCGGACGAACCCGGCTGGCACCGCAACCGGGGCCTGCGGCTGATCGGCGGCGGGCACCGCCTGGAGATCGACTGGCCCAGCGTCGCCGGCCTGCCGGATTATGGGCTGACGCGCCCGCGGATGAAGCTCGACGAGGACCTGGCCCGCCACGCGCAGGCCAGTGGTGCAACCCTGTACGAGAACACCATGGCCCTGCACCCGACCTTCGGCGCCGATGGCTGGGTCGACGGGATCCAGGCCACGGCGACCAATGACAAGGGTCGCAAGATCGGCCCCGAGACCCACTTCCGCGCGCCCGTTGTGTTGGCCGCGGACGGGGTGTCGGCGCGCACCGCCGTGCAGATGGGCAATGAGAAGCGCGAGGACCGGCCGATGGGCGTGGCCGTGCGCACCTACTACCGGACGCCGCGGTCGCAGGACGAGTTCATCGAGAGCTGGCTGGAACTGCGCCCGAAGGCCGAACCCGGCACTGCCCAAGCCGGCCGCGGCGACGGGCTGGGCGATCCGATGCCCGGCTACGGCTGGCTGTTCCCGATGGGCGACGGCACGGCGAACGTGGGGCTGGGCATCCTCGACACCTCGCCGATGTTCGGCAAAGTCGACTACCGCAAGGTGCTGCGCGACTGGATCGAGGCGATGGGCGCCGAATGGCAGATCGACGAGACCTGTACCACCGGGCCCGTGAAGTCCGCCGCCCTGCCCATGGCCTTCAACCGCACCCCGCACTTCGACCGCGGCGTGCTGCTGCTCGGTGATGCGGCCGGGATGGTCAACCCGTTCAACGGGGAGGGCATCGACTATGCGATGGAATCCGGCCGCCTGGCCGCCGAGGTCGTGGCCACCTACCAGCACTATCCCACCGCCGCACGCCGGCGGGCACTGCACGGGTATGCGGAGTCGGTGCGCGGCGAATTGGGCTCCTATTTCACCCTGGGCCGGATTTTTGCTGAGATAATCGGTAAGCCGGAGCTGATGAATGTGGGGATCAAGTACGGTATGGGGAGCAGGGTCTTGATGAGATTCGTCGTCAAGCTGCTGGCGAACCTGTACAGTTCGCGGGCCAGTGAACGCGACCTCTACGACCATGTGATCTATGCGCTGAACCAGCTGGTGCCGGCGACGACGAACGACTGACGATGGGTACAACGGAACAGACTATGACCGAATCGGGCAACACCGGCACGCAGTCCCCTGCTACGGCGGCACAGGCTGGGACGACTCCTCCGGAGGCCGCGCCTGCTTCCCCCACGCCTGCGACCACGACCCAGGCGATCAGCATGGGGATGGGCGCAGTCGCGTTGGAACTGGCCGATTATCTGGAGCAGGTCGAGGACGTGCTCGGCGCTGCCGCCCGGCAGACCGATCCGCTGGTCGATGCGGCAGCCCACCACCTGATGAACGCCGGGGGCAAGCGGGCCCGGCCCATGCTGGTGTTGATGGCCGCGGGCCTGGGCGACCGGGATCGGCCCCAGGTCATCACCGCGGCGGCCGCGGTGGAACTGACCCACCTGGCCACGCTGTACCACGACGATGTGATGGACGAGGCCCCCGTGCGCCGCGGTGCGACCGCAGCCCAGCACGTGTGGGGTAATAACGTTGCCATTCTGACGGGCGACCTGTTGTTCGCCAAGGCGTCCCTGCTGTCGGCGGACCTCGGCCCGCGCGCGGTGGTGCTGCAGGCGGAGACCTTCGAGCGCCTGGTGCTCGGCCAGCTGCACGAGACCATCGGCCCGGTCGACGGGGCCGACCCGCTGCGCCACCACCTCGGCGTGCTGGCCGACAAGACCGGTTCGCTGATCGCCGCGGCCACGGAGTTCGGGCTGCTGGCCTCGGGTGCGCCCGAGGAGTACATTGCGCCGCTGCGCTCCTTCGGCGAGCGGGTGGGCGTGGCCTTCCAGCTGGCCGATGACATCATCGACCTGGACAGCGCGCCGGACCAGTCCGGCAAGACGCCGGGGACCGATCTGCGCGAGGGCGTGCCCACCCTGCCGATGCTCTATGTGCGGGCCGCGGCGGCCGCAGGGGACGCGGACGCGGTGCGCGTGGTGGAGCTGATGGACCGGGACCTGAGCAGCGACGAGGCCCTGGAAACCGCCAGGGTCGCGCTGGTCGCCCACCCCGCGATGGAACGGGCCCGGGCCGAGGCCCGTCGCTGGGTCACAGCGGCCCTGGACGATCTGGCGCCGCTGCCGGCCGGTGGGGTCAAGGACGATCTGATCGCCTTCGCCCATCAAGTCGTTAACCGCGTCGGCTGATCCGGCGGTGGCTCCACAAGTGCACCTGTGGAGCCACTCGGCAAGGCGCGGGCCTACCGGCGGCGGGAGGCGCGGAGCATGTCGACGGTGATGATGACGATCGCCACCCAGACGATGAAGAAGCCCGCCCAGCGCGCGGGATCCATGTGCTCGTGGAACACGGTCAGCGCGAAGATGAACTGCATGGTCGGGGCGATGTACTGCATCATCCCCACCCAGCTCAGCGGCACCCGGCTGGCCGCACCGGAGAACATGATGAGCGGGACCGCGGTGATGGGCCCCAGGAACACCATCGCCACGACCTGCCAGGGCCCGCCGGCGGTGAAGTGCGATCCGCTGGTGGCCAGGAGGAAGCCGATATAGGCCAGGGCGAACGGGGTGAGGACCATGGTCTCGATCGTGAACCCGGGCAGTGCCCCGACCTTGCCGCCCACCCGGTTCTTGATCAGGCCGTAGAGCCCGAAGGACACCGCAAGGCCCAGGCTCCACCAGGGCACGCGGCCGTAGGCCACCGTGATGACGACGACCGCTACCACCCCTACGGCCACGGCGACCCACTGCGCCGGGCGCAGGCGCTCGCGCAGGAACACCACGCCCAACAGGATCGACAGCAGCGGGTTGATGAAATAGCCCAGTGAGCTCTCCAGGACGTGGCCGGTGAGCACGGCGTAGATCATGATGGTCCAGTTCGCGCAGGCGAACAGCGAGGCCAGGGTCAGGGTGGAGAACAGCCTGCCGTTGCGGCAGATGGCCCAGACCTCGCGGAAGGTGCGGGTCAGCGCCAGCAGGATGACGCACAGGACGATCGACCAGACGACCCGGTGGGCCAGCACCTCCAGGCCACTGGCGGGTTTGGCCGCGTTGAACGCGAAGGGCATGAAGCCCCAGAGGAAGTACGCGCCACAGCCCAGGAACAGGCCAAGGCGCCGGTTGTCGCGGACATCGGCGGGGACCTCGGCGGATGAAGGCGCGGGGGCACCAGCGGTTGCGGCGGGGACTGGATCATTGGAAGCGGGAGTCGACACAGGGGGATTCTAGCCACCGTCCGCTGGGCGGGACGGAACTGCCCACCCACTGGGCCCGGACCTCGGCCGCCGGACTACCGCCGCCGGACCGCAGCCGCGGGACAAAGTCACATGGCCTACTAAGGGGAACCCAACTAGAATGGTGGGGGCTGCCGGCGTGAACACCGGTGCCACACGACGACGAAAGAGGTTTTATGGATCGCCCGCTGCGCGTGGCCATCGTGGGTGCCGGCCCCGCCGGGATCTACGCCGCCGACATCCTGACGAAGGCGGAACGCGACTTCGATCTGAGCATCGACCTGTTCGAACGCCTGCCTGCCCCCTTCGGCCTGGTCCGCTATGGCGTCGCCCCCGACCATCCCAGGATCAAGGGCATCATCAATGCGCTGATCAAGGTGATGGACCGCGGCGACATCCGGCTGTTCTCGAATGTGGACTACGGCACGGACATCACGCTGGAGGACTTCCGCCACCTCTACGACGCCGTCATCTTCTCCACCGGCTCGATCGAGGACGCGCCCCTGGACATCCCCGGCATCGACCTGCCGCGCTCCTACGGCGCCGCCCGCTTCGTCAACTGGTACGACTCGCACCCGGACTATCCGCAGACCTGGCCGTTGGACGCCAAGCGCGTCGCGGTGATCGGCAACGGCAACGTCGCCCTCGACGTCGCCCGGATCCTGTCCAAGCAGGCAGACGACCTGCTGAGCACGGAGATCCCCGCGCACGTCTACGAGGGACTGAAGGACTCGGCCGTGACCGATGTGCACGTGTTCGGCCGCCGTGGCCCGGCGCAGGTGAAGTTCACGCCGCTGGAGCTGCGCGAACTGGGCCATGTCAAGGACGTCGACATCGTCGTCTACCCCGAGGACTTCGAATTCGACGAGGGTTCGATGCAGGCCATCGGCTCGAACAATCAGACCAAGCAGGTCACGAAGACGCTCACGGATTTCACTCTGCGCGAGGAAACCGGCGCCAAGCGCCGCCTGCACCTGCACTTCCTCCAGGCACCGGTGGCCGTGCTGGGCGATGAGACCACCGGGGTGACCGGCCTACGGGTGGAGCGCCAGCAGCTCGACGGCACCGGCGGCGTCAATGGCACGGGGGAGTTCATCGACTACGACATGGACGCGGTCTACCGTGCGGTCGGCTACTTCGGCACCGCTGTGGACCAGCTGCCCTTCGACCGGCACAAGGGCGTGGTGACGAACGTCGAGGGCCGCGTGGTCCAGGGCGATTCCCAGGCAGAGGCCGCGCAGGCCCCGGTGGAGCCCGGACTGTACGCGACGGGTTGGATCAAGCGCGGGCCGGTCGGCCTGATCGGGCACACCAAGGGCGATGCCCTGGAGACCGTCACGCACCTGATCGAGGACTACCACGCCGGTTCCCTGCCCGCGCCCACGCATCCGGGCGAGGACGAGATCGTCAAGCTGCTCGAGGCCAAGGGCGTGGACTTCACGAACTGGGAGGGCTACCACCTGCTGGACGCCGCGGAGCGCGCCGCAGGCGAGCCCGAGGGCCGTGAGCGCATCAAGCTCGCCACCCGCGAGGCCATGATGGACGCCGCCCGTGCCGCCGTCCACGCGGGCTCCGGTTCCGAGGTCCCGCAGGGCGCCGCGGACTGATTGCGGACTGCCGAAGCAGTGGCCGAGGACGCACCCGGGGTGCCGCGACCGCAGCACCCGGGCGCGGCCTCGGCGTGCTAAAAGGGCCCCACGGCATCGTCTGATGCTGTGGGGCCCTCCGGGTTCCACGTCTATTCTGCGGCGGTCTACCGGTAGTTGGTGAACTGCAGGTCGACGTCGAGGTCCTTGCCCTTGAGCAGGGCGATCACGGACTGCAGGTCGTCGCGGCTCTTCGAGCTGACCCGGACCTCGTCACCCTGGATCGGGGCCTTGACGCCCTTGGGGCCCTCGTCGCGGATGATCTTCGTGATCTTCTTGGCGGTCTCCTTGTCGATGCCCTCCTTGAGGCTGGCCTCGAGCCGGTATTCCTTGCCCGAGGGGTAGGGTTCGCCGGCGTCCAGGGACTTCAGCGAGATCCCGCGCTTGACCAGCTTGGACTGGAAGACGTCGAGCACGGCCTTGACGCGTTCCTCGGCATTGGCCTTGATCAGGATGGATTCGCCTGACCAGGCGATCGAGGCGTCGGTGCCGCGGAAGTCGTAGCGCGAGTTGACCTCCTTGGCGGCCTGGTTGAGTGCGTTGTCGGCCTCCTGCCGGTCGACCTTGCTGACGATGTCGAAGCTGGAATCGCTTGCCATGGTTGCTCCTTAGCTGTCGGATGCCCGCGAGCGGGCCGGATACCCGCCCACCAGTCTAGTGAAGGCCCGTCCGCCGCGTCCGAATATGACACTGGACACAAAGTGGCGGAATGGGCCTCCTGTGATTTCGTATCCGAGAAATCATCCTGTACTGTTTAACAGGTACGCCAAACGGGTCGAAACCCAACAGGTGTATGGCAGGTTGTCCGAGCGGCCAAAGGAATCTGACTGTAAATCAGACGGCATTGCCTTCGAAGGTTCGAATCCTTCACCTGCCACCGAAGGCCGAAATCCCCGGGATCACGAGATCCCGGGGGTTTCGTCGTCTGCAGGACCATCGCCGCCGGCTTGGGGCGATGGGGCCGCACCTCACGGCCTCCGTATCGCCCATATCGGCAGTGCGATGAGCGCGAGGATGGCCAGAGCCGCCAATTGCATGGGTGGAAACACGACCAGTGCGATAGCCGCCGTCGAACTGTCGTCCATCAGCACGTCGATGTACACCCAGACCCCGGCGGCGCCGGCCACAACGGTATAGGCCAGAGTGAGCCATGAAACCCAGGCCGATCTCCTCACCAGGATCTGGACGATCAGCGGCACCAGATAGGGCAGGATGATGAAAAAGCCCAGGAGTGCTGCCCCTACCACCGCATCCGCTGCGGTCTCCCTCCACGGCTGGGCGAGCATGACCATGACGCCAATGGCCGTTGCGATGAACAGCAGGGCTGCAATCATGCCGATGATGCGGACGGTCCGGTTCCCAGCTGGGAGGTTGTGCGCGTCGGTGGGCATGGGTCGATCCTAGACGCCGGCGAAGACCGGATCACGCGAATGTGGGCCGAACCGGAAGATTTCCGGCGGATCTGCAGCACTGTGGCAAGAAGATCGACGAGCACAGGACCTTTCTCACTTCCCGGGCGCCTCGTCCACGGTTTCGTCTCACATGGCAGAATCTAGGATGGTCGCGACTCGTCGGCATACCCGTCGGCACTATCGCCGGCGCCCCGCCGGCCCGCCCACCGGCGCCCTCGCCGGATCGGCAGTCGCGCAGAAAGGAGCCCTCAATGGCACATGACACCATCGAATCCCTGCTCGACCGGGTACTCAAACGCAATCCCGGTGAACCCGAATTCCACCAGGCCGTCCGCGAGGTCCTCGGCTCCCTCCAGGCGATGGGGAACCGTCATCCCGAATACCAGGACTCCCGCGTCGTGCAGCAGCTGTGCGAACCGGAGCGCCAGATCATCTTCCGCGTCCCCTGGGTCGACGACAAGGGCGAACTGCAGATCAACCGCGGTTTCCGCGTGGAGTTCAACTCCGCCCTGGGACCGTACAAGGGCGGCTTGCGCTTCCACCCCTCGGTGAACCTGGGCATCATCAAGTTCCTGGGCTTCGAGCAGATCTTCAAGAACTCCCTGACCGGCCTGCCGATCGGCGGCGGCAAGGGCGGTTCGGACTTCGACCCGCACGGCCGCAGCGATGACGAGGTCATGCGCTTCTGCCAGTCATTCATGACCGAGCTCTACCGCTACATCGGCGAATACACCGACGTCCCGGCCGGCGACATCGGCGTGGGCGGCCGCGAGATCGGCTTCCTGTTCGGCCAGTACAAGCGCATCACGAACCGCTACGAATCCGGCGTGCTGACCGGCAAGGGCCTGACCTGGGGCGGTTCCCTGGTCCGGACCGAGGCCACCGGCTACGGCGCCGCGATCTTCGCCCAGCAGATGCTCAAGACCCAGGGCACGACCTTCGACGGCGCCAAGGTCAGTGTGTCCGGTTCGGGCAATGTCGCGATCTACGCTATCGAGAAGGTCCACCAGCTCGGCGGCACCGTTTACACCGCCTCGGACTCCTCGGGCTATGTGTATGACGAGATGGGCATCGACCTGGCCCTGCTCAAGCAGGTCAAGGAGGTCGAGCGCGCCCGCATCAGCGAGTACGCGGCCCGCCGGTCCTCGGCGAAGTTCGTCACCGGCGGCAGCGTCTGGGACGTGCCGGTCGACGTCGCCCTGCCGTGCGCCACGCAGAACGAGTTGAACTCGACCGCAGCGCGCACGCTCATCAAGAACGGGCTCAAGGCCGTGGCCGAGGGTGCGAACATGCCGTGCACCGAGGGCGCCATCGGCGTGTTCCGGGAGGCCGGCACCGCCTACGCTCCCGGCAAGGCCGCGAACGCCGGTGGCGTGGCGACCAGCGCGCTGGAAATGCAGCAGAACGCCCAGCGCGACTCCTGGACCTTCGACTACACGGAGGACCGCCTGACGACCATCATGACGTCCATCCACGACACCTGCCTGGCCACGGCCGAGGAATACGGCCACCCGGGCAACTACGTCATGGGCGCGAACATCGCGGGCTTCCGGAAGGTCGCGGACGCGATGCTGGCCTTCGGCGTGGTCTGATCGCCCACCGGCGCCGAGGCCCCGCGTCGCGGGTGCCCGGCGGCACCTCGTGCGGATGCTGGTAGGCCGCACGGGTCAGGCCCCACCGCCCGCATTCAGCGGGCGGTGGGGCCTTTGTCATGTCCGGGCAACGTGGCTGGCATAGGGTGGGGCCATGTTCACCGAGTATCTGAAGACACAGCAGATCCTGCAGACCCCCGGGCGCGGGGCCGCGCCGTGGGTGATCGCGCACCGTGGATACTCCGGGGTCGCGCCGGAGAACACCCTGGCCGCGGTGGATGCGGCACGGGCCACCGGCGCGGATCTGATCGAGGTCGATGCGTGGATCTCCGGGGACGGCACCCCCGTCATCATCCACGACGGGACTCTGGGCCGGACCACCGGTTCGCAGGGCAATGTGGTGCATATGAGCGATGAGCGGATCTTCCTGGCCGATGCCGGGATCTGGATGGGACGCGGCTTCGCCGGCCAGCGCGTGCCCACGCTCGAGGGGCTGCTCGGCGATCTGTCCGTGCATGGGGGCGATCTGCTCCTGGAGCTCAAGGGCGAGTGGTCGGCGGGGGCGGTGGCCCGGATCAGTCAGGAGATCATGGACTTCGGGATGGCCGATCGGACGATCGTGCAGAGCTTTTCGGTACCGACCCTGCAAACGGCGCGCGACATGATGCCGATGGTCCCACGCGGACTGCTGCGGATGACGCCCAAGTTGGGGGATGCACAGCTAGCGCAGGACCTGCAGGCCATCGCCGTCAATGTCTCGGTCAAGGGGTTCTCCAATCACCACGATCTGGTCGAGGGGTTCCTGGCATCCGACTTGGCGTGCTGTGTGTTCACGGCCAATCGTGCTGAGGAATGGGCGCGCTTGCTGGACGCCGGGGTCACCGGCATCATCACCGATCACCCGGGCCGGCTGCAGGGCTTCCTGGCGGCCCGCGAACACCTGTCCTGAGCCTCGTTCCCCACCCCCGGCCAGGGGTGTGGTCTAAAACACTACAAATGGAGCCGTTCTGGATTTGCATCGTGCTTCAACGCCCGTGTAATGTATCTGTTGTTGCCCCGATAGCTCAGTCGGCAGAGCGTCTCCATGGTAAGGAGAAGGTCAAGGGTTCGATTCCCTTTCGGGGCTCTCAGTGTGGAAAAAGGTGAGAGCCGGTTCCATGCTAGTGGCGGGGTAGCTCAGCCGGTTAGAGCGCACGACTCATAATCGTGAGGTCGGGAGTTCGAGTCTCCCCCTCGCTACAGATTGTGAAGTCCCGCATCCTCAAGGATGCGGGACTTTTTTCGTTTGACCTCCGGGTTTACAGTGAAACTATGGTATATAACCATAGTATCTTTAGGTCGTATATCGACCATCACTTCACGTACATTGCGGGTTTCGACCGGAATGTCGCCCGCTATCACGATCACCCGCGCTGATCGATCCGGCAATCGGGGAGCAGTGGACTTATGCCCAACTGGGCCAACGCGTCGACCGCCTTGCCGCGGCGCTGCACGCGGCCGGGGTGGGCCGCGGCGACCGGGTGCTCTACCAGCTGTTCAACGGGCCCGAATTCGTCCTCGTCTACCTGGCGACCCAGCGGCTCGGCGCGATCGACGTGCCCATCAACCACCGCCTGTCGGTGGGGGAGACCGCGTACATCCTGCAGGACTCCGCACCCCTGGTCTACCTCTACGATGAGCGCCTGGCCGCCACCGCGGAACACGCCCTGGCCCGGTGGGGCGGCCGGCCCGCCCTGGTGGCCGTCGGCCCCCGGACGCCCGATACCCACGGGCGGCTGGGCCAGACGGTGGGGTTCGAACAGTTCGTCTCCGGGGCCGCTGACCTCGCGGTCCCGGCCCTGCCGGCCGACTTCAGCACGTACGAGGAGACCACCCGCCTCTACACCTCGGGTACCACCGGCATGCCCAAGGGCGTGGCGCTGCCCAGCCTGGTCGAGGTGATGAGCGCCCACGACGTCATGATGCACTTCCCGCTGGGGCCCTACGACCGGACGCTGAACATGACGCCCTGGTTCCACCGCGGTGGCCTGTACTCGGGCGGGCCCAATCCCGTGTACTATGCCGGCGGGTCCGTCGTCCCGATGCCGGACTTCGACCCGGCGCTGGCCCTGGACTGGGTCGACGAATACGACATCACATTCCTCATCGGAGCCCCTGCCACGCTCGAGGCGATCGCCAATGAGCAGGAGGCCAGGCCGCGGCCCCTGCGCACGCTCAAGGGGATCGTGACGATGGGGGCGCCGCTGGACCGGGCCGCCGCACTGCGCTATCAGCGGCTGCTGACCCCGCGGATCTTCAACGGCTACGGGACCACCGAGACGTTCTGGAACACCTTCCTGCGCCCCGAGGACCTGCCCGAACACGCCGGGACCGCCGGCCGGGCGAGCACGGACGACGATGTGGCGGTGGTGCGCATCTACGAGGATCACCGGGCCGAACCGGATGAGCTGGTCGCCCGCGACAACACCGAATCAGGCGAGGTCATCATGCGCAGCCCCAAATCGGGCTTCGCCTATGTCAACCTGCCCGGGGTGCAGGAGGAGAAGTTCCACTCCGGCTGGCTCTACACAGGTGACATCGCGGTGTGGGACGCCGACGGATTCCTCACGATCCTGGGCCGTAAGGACGACATGATCATCTCCGGCGGGGAGAACGTCCATCCCGTCCAGGTCGAGGAGGCGCTGGCCCGCAACCGCGGCGTGGCCGATTCGGCCGTCGTGGGCATCCCCGATCCCACCTGGGGGCAGAAGATCGTGGCCTTCGTGGTCCGCGCGCCCGCCGGAGCCCCCGGGGTCCCAGCACAGCCCGTCACCGCAGAGGACCTCGACGCCATGCTGCTGTCCGATGACAATCTGGCCGACTTCAAGCGGCCGCGCGGTTACCGGTTCGTCGACTCCCTGCCGATGACCGCCACCGGTAAGAAGGTGCACTACGAGGTCGCCCGCCTGGCGACCGAGGCCGCGGCGTCAGGGGATATCGAACTGCTGGGGTTCAGGAAGAAGTGAGGGGGATGGAGCGAATGGACGACGAGGACATCGTCATCACCGGGATCGGCGCGCTGACCCCGGTCGGAAACACCGCAGCGGACACCTGGAGTGCCCTGCTGGCCGGAACCAGCGGGGTCGGGCCGATCACGCACTTCGACGCCTCCCGGCTGGGCACGCGGATCGCTGCCGAGGTCAAGGGGTTCGATCCCGCGGAGCACCTGAGTGTGAAGAATCTCAAGCGGACCTCGCGCGCCACCCAGCTGGCGGTTGTCGCGGCACGGCAGGCACTGGCAGATGCCGGCCTGGACGCAGGTGTCGACTTGGGCGACGGAATGGCCGCGGGGGCGATCGTCAACAGCGCCGTCGCCGGCTTCCCGGAGATCCAGCGGGCCACCGAGGACCTGCACAGTGGTGGGCCCAGGGCCGTCAGCCCGATGTTCGTGCCCGCGGGGCTGACGAATATGCCGGCCTGCCAGATCGCCATGGACCTGGGCCTGCACGGTCCGGTCAACGCCAGTGCACTGGCCTGTGCCTCGGGCAATTACGCGTTGCTCGAGGCCGCCCACCACCTGCGCACAGGCGCCGCCGAGGTGATGCTGGCCGGTGGGACCGACGCCTCGATCACGGAGCCCATGTTCGCCGGTTTGGGCGCTATGCGGGCACTGAGCCCCGGTGTGGGCGACCCCGCGGAGGTCTCGCGGCCCTTCGACGCCGAGCGGACCGGCTTCGTCTTCGGCGAGGGCGCGGTTCTCTTCGTGCTCGAACGTGCTTCCCATGCCAGGGCACGGGGCGCACGGCCCTATGCGCGCGTGCTGGGCGGAGCCCTGACCTCGGACGGGTTCCACGTCGTGGCGCCCGAACCGAGTGGCCGGTACGCGGCCGCCGCGATCTCCCGGTGCCTTGATGCATCCCGTCTGGCACCGGCCGACGTCGACCTGGTGGTGGCGCACGGGACCTCGACCAAGGCCAATGACCGCACGGAGACGGCGGCGCTCCACACCGCCCTCGGCGAGGCGGCCGGCGGGGTGCCGGTCAGTGCGCCGAAGTCCATGACCGGCCACCTGATCGGAGCGGCCGGCGCCCTGGCCGCACTGGTGTGCATCATGGCGATCCGTGAGTCCCTGGTGCCCCCGACGATCAACTACCGGACCCCGGATCCGGAATGCGATCTGGACTATGTGCCCAATACCGCGCGCAATCTGCCGGTGCGCACGGCCGTGACCAATGCCTTCGGGTTCGGCGGACAGAACTGCGTGACCGCCTTCGGCGCGGTTTAGGCGGGGGCGCTGACGCCGTGTGGGCGGGCCGAGCCGGTACCGTGGTGTCATGGCTTACGAAGATCGGCTCACAGCGGACCAGCACTTCGACATCGCGCTCATCGGTTCGGGCTCTGGCAATTCGCTGCCCGGACCGGAGTTCGCGGACAAGACGATCGTCTACATCGACCGCGGGGTCGGCCCCGACCGGGTGTTTGGCGGGACCTGCCTGAACCTGGGCTGCATTCCCTCGAAGATGTTCGTCCACACCGCAGACGTCGCGGCGACCCCGGCGGGCGCCGCGCGGTTGGGCCTCGCGGAGACCCTGGACGCGGTGGACTGGCCGGCGATCCGCGAGCGCGTCTTCGGTCGCATCGACCCGATCACGGCCGGCGGCCTGGACTACCGGGAGAACCACCCGGACAATGAGAACCTGACCCTGCTGCGTGGCACCGCGCGCCTGGCGGGGAGCGCCGCTGTGGGCGCGCCGGCCGCTTCGGCCACGGCGCCCTTTGTCCTGCAGGTGGCGCTGAACGACGGCGGTTCTCGCACGGTGAGTGCCGAGCAGGTGGTGTTGGCCGCCGGCTCGCGGCCGGCCGTTCCCGACATCCCCGGGCTGCGCGCGGCCGGGCCGTTGACCTCGGATACGATCATGCGCATCGATGAACTGCCGGAGAGTCTGCTGATTCTGGGCTCGGGCGTGATCGCCGTGGAGATGGCACACATCTTCGGATCGCTGGGCGTCGAGGTGACCCTGGTGGCGCGCTCGGGCCGGCTGCTGCGGCAGCTGGACGAGGACGTCTCGGCAACTGCCACGGACGCTCTGGCGCACAGGTTTCACGTGGAACCGAACCTGCACACGACACGGGTCGAGCGGACCGGTGCGGGGATTCGGCTGGTGGGTGAGCGCGCCGGCGGGGAAGTCGTCTTGCAGGCGGCCGAACTGCTTGTGGCCACCGGGCGCACGCCCAATGCGGATCTGCTGGGTGCCGCCGAGGCCGGCCTCGACGTGCGCGCCGACGGCACGGTGGCCACCGACGAGTACCTGCGGGTGACCTCGGGCGGGTCCGTGGTTCCCGGCCTGTGGGCCCTGGGAGATGTGACCGACGGCAATCAGCTCAAACACGTCGCCAACCATCAACTGCGCTGTGTCAAGCACAATATGCTGCATCCCGATGAGCCGCGCAGCGCCTTCACGATGCCGGTGCCGCTGGGTGTGTTCAGCGATCCACAGATCGCCTGCGTGGGGTTGACGGAGGCACAGGCACAGGATCGGGCCGGCGATACCGGACTGGATGTGCGGGTCGGGCTGCAGTACTACAAGGACATCGCATATGGGTGGGCGATGGGGGACCCCGCCGGCTTCGCGAAGATCGTGGTCGATGAGATGGGCACCATCCTGGGCGCGCACATCATCGGCCCCGAGGCCACGACCCTGATCCAACCGCTGATCCAGGCCATGAGCACGGGGCAGCGCGCCCAGGATGTGGCGCGGACCCAGTACTGGATCCATCCGGCGATGCCGGAACTGGTGGAGAACGCACTGCTGCAGTTGCTCGACTAGCCTTAGGTGCATGAGCACCGAAACCCCCGCCAGCCTGGGCGCGCGCATCCGTGGAGCCAGGAGGGCCTCGGGCCTGACCCTGGATCAGCTGTCAGGGCGCCTGGGCCTGTCGTCAGCGACCCTGTCCCTGGTCGAACGCGACCGGGTCGGCGTGACGAGCCAGCGGCTGGCCGCGATCGCCGAGGTCCTCGGGACGACCTCGGCGGCACTGGAGGCCGGATCCGGGGCCGAGGCCGTGGAAACCGGTGAGGAGGCCGACGGGGGCACCCGCTCGCTGGTCATGCAGGCGGCGGTGAAGTGCATTGTGCAGTGGGGCTATCACGGCACGTCCATGCGCCAGATCGCTCAGACCGGTGAGGTCAGCGTGGCCGGGGTCTACCACTACTTCGATTCGAAGCAGGCGATTCTGGCCGCGATCAGCTCGTACACCATGGTCAAGCTGCTGCGGCAGATGGAGGTGACATCTGCCCGGTGCGCGGGGGAGGACCCCGTCATCAGGTTCCATGCGCTGGTCAAGACCATGGCGCTGTTCCACATCGAGGAGCGCGACATCGCGTTCATCGGCGCCAGTGAGCGGCGCAGCCTGGAGGAACCAGCCGCCTCACAGAGCCTCAAGCGGCGCAGGCGGGCGCAGAGCATGCTGGACGTGGAGGCCGGACTGGCCGCCGCCCGCGGGGAGTTCCGTACACCCCACGTGAAGTTCGCGGGTCGGGTGGTGTCGAATATGTGCACCTCCCTGGCCCAGTGGGTCAAGCCGGGGCAGGGTCTCAGCGCCGACGAGGCCGCAGGACAGGTCGCCGACTACGCCCTCGAGGTGATGCGCGGGCCGCGGTAGTTCAGAGGACGTCAGGGCGCCCCGGTAGACTTCTGCGGTAGTAGACCAACCGATCAGGAGGGACTCATGGGAGTCAATACCGACCTGGAGGGCGCCAGCTTCGCAGCACCTGCGCCCTACCGTGTTTCGGCCGAGGCGATCGCGGCCTTCGCCGCCGCCACCAAGGCCACGCATCCCGCCCACACGGACCGTAGGGCGGCCCGCGCACTGGGGTATCCGGACCTCGTCGCCCCGCCCACCTTCGCGGTGGTCCCGTCCCAACGGGCGGAGGGACTCTACATCTCCTCCCCGGAATCCGGCATCGACTTCGACCGGGTGGTCCACGGACAGGAACAGTTCACCTACGTACGCCCGATCATCGCAGGTGACGAACTCGACGCGGTCTGCCACGTCGACGGCATCCGGGTCGCCGGTGGCAATGCGATGATCACCACCCGCACCGAACTGAGCAGCCAGGGCGAACCCGTGGTCACCGTGACCTCGATGATCGTCGTGAGGGGAGACGACAATGCCTGAAACCACCATTGCGAACAACGCGCCCGCCGGCCCCGCCGCCGCGGATCTGAGCGTGGGCGAAGTCGTGCTGGAACGCACCATCGGCTTCTCCCGGGCGGATCTGGTCCGCTATGCGGGCGCCTCCGGGGACTTCAACTACATTCACTGGAACGAACGCTTCGCCCGCGAGGTCGGCCTGCCCAATGTGATCGCCCACGGCATGCTGACGATGGCCACCGTCGTCTCCCCGATCGTGCAATGGCTGGGCGATCCCGGCGCGGTGCTGGACTACCGCACCCGCTTCACCGCGCCGGTCGTCGTGCCCGACGCGGCCTCCGGGGTGCCCGAGGAACCCACCGCCTTCGTCAACATCGTCGCCAAGGTTGGCGCCCTGGACCCGGAGGCCGGAACCGCACGGATCGACGTGACGGCCACTCTGCCCGCGGATGGCGAGGCCAAGCCCGTGTCCGTACTGGGCCGGACCCAGGTCAAGGTCGCCCTGCGATGACCGGGGATCGTCCGGCGCCGGGCACCTCTTCGACGGGGGGAACGGCTGCGGTCCCGGGGACTCTGGCAGAACTCACCACCTTCCACCTGGGCGGACCGCTGCCCGACTTGACGGTGGCCCACACGGCGGAGGACCTGGAGGACTTCGGGCGGGCCCATCCGCTGGACCCCTCTGCCCACGGTGATCCGGCCGTGCTGTTCATCGGCGGCGGATCGAACATCCTGGCAGGAGACTCCGGCTTCGCCGGCCCCGCCTGCCTGGTCGCGACCCGCGGCATCCAGGAGTCCGCACACGGGACCCGGACACTGGTGACCGCCCAGGCCGGCGAGGTCTGGGACGAGTTCGTCGCCTGGACCCTGGACCACGGTCTCAGCGGTCTCGAGGCCCTGTCCGGCATCCCCGGTACCGTGGGCGCGGCACCCGTGCAGAACATCGGAGCCTATGGGTGCGAGGTCGCCGAACTGATCGAATCGGTGCGCGTCTTCGACCGGGTGGCCGGCCAGGCACAGCGGCTACCGGCGGAGCGCCTGCAGTTCTCCTACCGCAACTCACTGCTCAAACGGGCCGCCGCGGAATTCGGCGAGCCCCGCTACATCGTGCTGGAGGTGTGCTTCGCTCTGGAGCGGGGTCGGGAATCGGCGCCGGTGCGCTACGGGCAGCTGGCTGCCGAACTCGAAGTGGCGATCGGGCAGACGGCGGACACGGCCGCGGTGCGCACCGCCGTGCTGCACCTGCGCGCCTCCAAGGGAATGGTGCTGGACCCGGCCGATCACGACACCTGGTCGGCCGGCTCGTTCTTCACCAATCCGATCGTCGCGCGCGACTTCGTCCTGCCCGACGGTGCCCCGTCCTATCCCGTCCACGACCCTCTGACCGGGGTGGTGGATCCGCAGGTGCAGAAGACCTCGGCGGCCTGGCTGATCGACCATGCGGGCTTCGCCAAGGGGTATGGACTGCCCCGCGCCGATGGCGGGCCCCCCGCCGCGAGCCTGTCGACCAAGCACACGCTGGCCCTGACGAACCGGGGCGCGGCGCGCACCGCCGACCTGTTGGAGCTGGCGCGCCGGATCCAAGCCGGCGTGCACGAGCGCTTCGGGATCGTGCTGGTACCCGAACCGAATCTGGTCGGCTGCTCCCTGGATTCGGAGGGGTAACCGGATGCCCGCTCGCCGCATCCGCCGGTGCGCACAGCGCTGTGCTCAGTGCCACCTCGGCCCTGGTTCGACGTCGTGCCGAAAAGCCTGTATGCTTGAAAACCGTTGGCCCGCTGCGGGGATGCCCGAAAGGGGATTGTCGGGGCCGACGGTGAGCAGTCACCGACACGTCGAATGGCGTGAAGGGGCGTGGCGCAATTGGTAGCGCAACGGTCTCCAAAACCGTAGGTTGCAGGTTCGAGTCCTGTCGCCCCTGCTCAACCGACTCAATGCAGTTCGAACGATCTAGTGAGGTCCCGTGGCCGATTCCGCACATGCATCGGAAGTCAGTATGCCCGATGATAAGCGCCGCGGATTCTTCGGCCGGATCATCCAGTTCTTCAAAGAGGTTTTCGCCGAACTGAAGAAGGTCATTACCCCGACCCGCAAGCAGCTGCTCAACTACTTCCTCGTGGTACTGGCATTCGTCGTCTTCATGATGTTGTTGGTCACCGTGCTGGATTTCGTCTTCGGTAAGCTGGCGGGCACAGTGTTCGGCGGCGAGCCGATCTGGCCGCTGTTCTAAGCCGAGCGCGGCCACTCAACTCATAACAAGGAGATTTGGTGTCCCAGGACAGCTCGGAATTCGACAACCTCGCGCAGCCGCAGGACGACGCGGTCGAAGCGACCCCGGTCGCTGAAGCCGTCGCTCCGGAGGTCCCCGCGGACCCCACTCCCGCTCAGGATGCGCAGCCTGCCGAGCAGGCGCCGGAGGCCGAGGAGCCCACCGCCGAGGATGCACAGGCCGGGGAAACCGCGCCGGCTGACGCCGCAGAGGCTCCCGCAGACGCCGCAGCAGCCGATGACGTCGCGGCTGACGCAGCCGAAGAGGCTCCCGCCGAGGATCCGATGGAGGCCTACAAGTCCGATCTGCGGATGAAGGACGGCGACTGGTACGTCATCCATTCCTACGCCGGTTATGAGAACCGCGTGAAGGTCAATCTTGAATCGCGCGCCGTCAGCCTCAACATGGAGGACTACATCTTCGAGGTGCAGGTCCCCATGGAGGAAGTCACCGAGATCAAGAACGGCCAGCGCAAGAAGATCCGCCGCGTTCGCATCCCCGGCTACGTGCTGGTGCGCATGGAACTGACCGATGAATCGTGGGGCGTTGTGCGCAACACCCCGGGTGTCACCGGCTTCGTCGGCAACGCCTACGATCCCACGCCGCTGACCCTCGACGAGGTCTTCTCCATGCTGGCCCCGATGTTCGAAGAAGAGGTCGCCGAAGCCGCCAAGGCCGCGGGTGAACAGGCCAAGGCCGCAGCTCCCGCCGGTATCGAGGTCGACTTCGAGGTGGGCGAATCCGTGATGGTCAAGGACGGCTCCTTCGAGGGGCATCCGGCCACGATCCAGGAGATCCGCCCCGAGCAGCAGAAGCTGGTCGTGCTGCTGTCGATCTTCGAACGCGATGTGCCCGTCGAATTGGGCTTCAACCAGGTCGACAAGATCTGACCATTTGAGACTTGCCACACAAACGCGGGGCCGGGGTTTAAAACCCACGGCCCCGCGTGGAATAATGGTGTGGTTTGCTGCCTTGGGCCATCGGAATCCCAGGGTTGAAACTCCCACCGGCACACTGCAGTGGGACTCGTTTTAGAGATTAAGGACCGAAACATGCCTCCGAAGAAAAAGGTAACCGGCCTGATCAAGCTCCAGATCCAGGCTGGTGCCGCCAACCCGGCGCCCCCGGTCGGCCCGGCGCTGGGTCAGCACGGTGTCAACATCATGGAATTCTGCAAGGCCTACAATGCGGCCACGGAATCCATGCGCGGGAACATCGTCCCCGTCGAGATCACGGTGTACGAAGATCGTTCGTTCACCTTCGTCACGAAGACGCCGCCGGCCTCCGAGCTGATCAAGAAGGCCGCCGGTGTCAAGTCCGGTTCGGCCACCCCGCACACCGTCAAGGTCGGTCACCTGACCGAAGACCAGGTGCGCGAGATCGCCGAGACCAAGATGCCCGACCTGAACGCGAACGACATCGAGGCTGCGAAGAAGATCGTCGCCGGCACCGCTCGCCAGATGGGCATCACGACCGACATCGACGCCTGATCCAGGCTCAACTTCCGTGGTAGGGCCGGCGCGGCCCACACCACAACTGCAAGGAGATAAGCAGATGGCAAAGCGCTCAAAGGCCTATGAGGCCGCTGCCGAGAAGATCGCGGCAGACACTTTCTACGAACCGGCTCAGGCTATCGCCCTGGCCAAGGACACCACCGTGACCAAGTTCGACGCCACCGTCGAAGTTGCGCTGCGCCTGAGTGTCGATCCCCGCAAGGCGGATCAGATGGTGCGTGGCACCGTCAACCTCCCGCACGGCACCGGTAAGACCGCCACGGTCCTGGTGTTCGCCGCCGGCGACCGTGCAGAGGCAGCCCGCGCAGCAGGTGCCGACTTCGTCGGCTCCGATGACCTGCTGGAAAAGGTGGCCGGTGGCTGGACCGGATTCGATGCAGCCGTCGCCACTCCCGACCTGATGGGCAAGGTCGGCCGTCTGGGCAAGGTGCTGGGTCCCCGTGGCCTGATGCCGAACCCCAAGACCGGCACCGTGACGATGGACGTGGCCAAGGCCGTGTCCGACATCAAGGGCGGCAAGATCGAGTTCCGCGTCGACAAGCACTCGAACCTGCACTTCATCGTGGGCAAGGCGTCCTTCTCCGCCGAACAGCTGGAGGAGAACTTCAAGGCCGCGATGGAAGAGGTGCTGCGTCTGAAGCCGGCGTCCTCGAAGGGCCGCTACATCACCAAGGCCACCATCGCCACGACGATGGGCCCGGGTGTGCCGATGGACATCGCATCGCTGCGTGCGTGATCCGCGTGATCTGACCGGGTGAACTCCGATCTGCGGATCGGAGTCCCCAGGGGCCGGGGCCGCGGCGGGTGAGTTAACTACTCACCCGCCG
>NZ_JANIJY010000079.1:0-403 GCF_024580695.1 Brevibacterium sp. 91QC2O2
TCTCCACCTCGGGCAGCGTGAGCGCGATCAATGTCGGCGGCTTCCCGGGCGCCGACGGCGGGACGTTCACGCCTGTTGCGGCAAGCTTCAGCAGCAGCACCACCAAGGTCGGCTGGAGCGCAGGCGCCGGCATCGAAGGTGCGTTCGCCGACAATTGGAGCGCCAGGCTCGAATATCTCTATGTCGATCTCGGAACCGTCTCGGGCTCGATTGCAACGCCCGTGATCGCACTCAGCGGTGCGCCGCTGGTCGTCGGCTATCGCTCGCACGTCACCGACAACGTCCTGCGCTTCGGCGTGAATTATCGGTTCGGCGGTCCGGTGGCCGCCAGATGACCGATGCGGCGTGGCCGGAAAAAAGCCTGTCTCACGCCCGGCCTTGTCGTCTCGACGATCCTTCATGC
>NZ_JANIJY010000080.1:0-403 GCF_024580695.1 Brevibacterium sp. 91QC2O2
GGCCCGCACGGGACAGAACCGGGCCCCTGGAGGCCCGGGCTTCGGGAGAGAAACAGAACGATGCACCGCCTCGTCCTCCTTGCCGCCATCGGCCTCCTCGGGGCGCCGCTCGCCGCCCGCGCCGCCTGCCCGGAGGACGCCGAGGTCGCGCGCGTGGCGGCCGACATCCTCGCCAGCCGCCCCTCCCAGGGCTACGGGCCGTCGCTGACGATGGAGGACGCCCTCTGCGCGCGGGAGAAGCTCGTCCCTCTCCTCGCCGAGCGCCACGGCGCGCCGGTGGGCTACAAGGTCGGGCTGACCAACGCGGCGGCGCAGACCCGCTTCGGCGTGCCACACCCCATCCGCGGCACCATCTTCCAGGCGACGGTCCGCGCCCAGGGCACGGCCGGCCGCCCCGCCGAGG
>NZ_JANIJY010000081.1:0-396 GCF_024580695.1 Brevibacterium sp. 91QC2O2
TTCGCCTCGTCTTGCGGTAGTGGCTTGTCGTAGAGCTTCTTGCCGTCGCGGTCCAATGCGACTGCGTGGTGTTCGGTCTTGCCGACGTCGATTCCGATGAACACGTCGACTGTGTCGTACCCGTCGATCATGAGGCACCTCTTCCAGATTGGCAACTGGTGAAGCTGGCGCGCCTGCGGCCTCAAAGTTCGGCATCCACGTTACGACCGACTCTTCACTCGCGCCCATGGTGCACACGGTTGGGTCCGGTCCCTATCAGCGATCCTTTGATGCCTATCGGAACCCGGTGACAACACCCCCCGGATCATCAATGACTGGGGGCATAAGTCATGCCGGGCCCGACGGGCCAGCAGTCCTGATCCTGTCACGAACCAGGGCTACTAAAAAGGTAACGGG
>NZ_JANIJY010000082.1:0-390 GCF_024580695.1 Brevibacterium sp. 91QC2O2
GGCGTGCATCGCTACACGTATTTCCCGAGCGCGGCGACGCAGAAGCGCAGCATGATCGTCAGCATCGACAACCCGATCGGCGGCTCGACCGCGAGCGGCAAGATCCAGGTCGTCGACGCGCAGACGATCGCCGGCTGGCAGTTCACGAACAACTGGGCGAACGACAAGCCGACGTATTTCGTCGCGCGGTTTTCGAAGCCGTTCGATATGCAGCACGTCGCGTTCAGCGCGGACGGCTTCAAGGCGTACCTGACGTTCGCCGACGGCGGCACTGGCGGCGCGGTCACGGTGAAGGTCGGCATCTCGCCGTCGAGCATCGCGGATGCGCAAGCCAATCTGGCGGCGGAAGTGGGCACGAAGTCGTTCGACCAGGTGCGCGGCGCGGCGGAG
>NZ_JANIJY010000083.1:0-348 GCF_024580695.1 Brevibacterium sp. 91QC2O2
GATGCGTGTATTTCGGATCGTTGAGGAATCCTCTGGGGCGTCCGTTTCCAACGTAGTGGGTCTGCGGGTCGGTGGGTTTGATGAATGACAGGATCTGCGTTCCCGCCTCGTCGTAGACGTGGACGTGGCGGAGGTTGTGCATGATGATGACCGTTGTGCCGATGTGGTCCTTGCCGATCCGGTAGCGGACGCGGTCGATGAGGATCGCTGCCGTTTTCGGGATGACTTTTCTCAGCTGGATCCAGTCGTCGGCGTCCATGGGTTCCGGTGGTGTGGGAGGGTCGGCGGTGGGGACTTCGGCGTGCCGTTCGGCCGGGGTGAGTCCTGCCAGGCCCTGGTGTCCGCGGT
>NZ_JANIJY010000084.1:0-286 GCF_024580695.1 Brevibacterium sp. 91QC2O2
GCGGTTTCCAAGCTGATCTTCTTCGACTGGCGCAGTGGCCTCAGGTCGTCGACGGCGGGTACCGGCTCGGGCCGGACAATGTGCCGGTAGGCCTCGTTGGCGATGTAGCGTTTGAGGCACCGCATGATCTCGCGTTTGCTCTTGCCCTCCGCGGTCCGGCGTGCCACGTAGGCCCGTGTCCGCGGGTCACTGGACATGCGCACGAGCACGATCTGGTGGAGTGCCTGATTGGCCTGCCGGTTTCCTCCACGGTTGAGCCTGTGCCGGTTCGTCTTCCCGGAAGACG
>NZ_JANIJY010000085.1:0-278 GCF_024580695.1 Brevibacterium sp. 91QC2O2
ACGGCCAGGGGTCCGTGGTCCCAGCCTTCTTTTTTCAGGTGTTCGCGTTTGGCCAGGAGCAGGTCGATGGTGGTTTGGTCGGTTGTGCCCGGTCGGGTTTTCGGTGCGCGTGAGGCGGGTTCGATGGTGGCGTTGATGCCGTGGGTTTTCGCGCGTGTTCTGATTTTTTTGAACCAGGATCGGGAGACGCCGTAGCGGGTGCAGAATTCCCCGATCGCGCCGTGTGGGGCGGGGTCGGGGAATTGTGCGACTTTCAGGCGGATGTTCGGGTCTTGTGT
>NZ_JANIJY010000086.1:0-272 GCF_024580695.1 Brevibacterium sp. 91QC2O2
ACACGGACCCGACAGCCGGCAGGGGCGGCACCAGAACACACACCACCAAACAGTGGTCTGTTGTCCCAGAACCCCAACAGCATACTCAAACAATCAATCCCGCGATGTTCCACCCACGAGCAACCACCAGACACACACTCGGCGCCTACGATGGCCAACCACTTATTAGTTGATGCTCCTTAGAAAGGAGGTGATCCAGCCGCACCTTCCGGTACGGCTACCTTGTTACGACTTAGTCCCAATCACCAGTCCCACCTTCGACCACTCCCCCC
>NZ_JANIJY010000087.1:0-269 GCF_024580695.1 Brevibacterium sp. 91QC2O2
CTTCACTTCGAAGGTGATCTTTCTTCTGCGGGAATTGAACTCTAGACAAGTCCTATTTTCCCAGGTCAGAGGTCACCTTCACCTATTCATCCACACCCCGGACACCCCACACCATGAAAAACCCAGGTTAGCTTACTAAAGTGGCTCTTCCGGATTGAGGGTGTAGAGAATTATCCGACAGGGGTAGGTGTGTCGTAGGGGGTGTGAAGAAGGCCCCGCGGTGAGAATGGGAATTGTCTAGAAACCGATTCCTCACCACAAGGCCTTCG
>NZ_JANIJY010000088.1:0-265 GCF_024580695.1 Brevibacterium sp. 91QC2O2
TCCTCTTAACCTTCCAGCACCGGGCAGGCGTCAGTCCGTATACATCGCCTTACAGCTTCGCACGGACCTGTGTTTTTAGTAAACAGTCGCTTCTCCCTGGTCTCTGCGGCCACCACACACACATCAGCAAGCACGTTGCCTTCACATGGGTGGCCCCCCTTCTCCCGAAGTTACGGGGGCATTTTGCCGAGTTCCTTAACCACGATTCTCTCGATCACCTTAGTATTCTCTACCTGACTACCTGTGTCGGTTTCGGGTACGAGCG
>NZ_JANIJY010000009.1:0-103456 GCF_024580695.1 Brevibacterium sp. 91QC2O2
GACGATCCCCCCCTCGCCGGCCCCGGCTCTCTTAGCGTTGTGAGGATCCGGCGCGAGGCGGTTCTAGAACCCGTGGGTGGCCAGCTCGCCGATGCGCTCCACTGCCAGCGCGACATCGGCAGGTGACTTGCAGTACGAATAGCGGATCGCGCTGCGGAACTCGGTTGCCGCAGGAGAATCAGCCCGGCACAGCCCTGCCACGGGGATTCCGGTAAAGCCGAACTCACGGCTGAGCCGCTCATTGATCGTAAAGGCGTCATCGTCCGTGAGCCCGGAGAAGTCGGCGATGATGAAGTACCCGCCCTGTGGTGTGCTCACCCGCAGTCCGGGCACTGCGCGCAGAGCCGCGGCGAGTCGGTGCGCGCGTTCGAGCAGCGAATCGTGGTTTTCCGCGATGAACCCGCGGTCGTCGACCAGGGCCTGGGCGACTGCCAGTTGATAGGCGGGATTCGCGGTGAAGGTCAGGAATTGCTTGACCGTCTGGATGGCCAGACGGACCGGTTCAGGGGCGACCACCCACCCGATCTTCCACCCGGTGATATTGAATGTCTTCCCGGCCGAGCTGGTGCTGATGATTCGCTGTGAGTCGGGGACCAGGGCGGCCAGCGGAACGTGCCGGTTGGGCGCGAAGGCCAGGTGTTCGTAGACCTCATCGGTGATGACCCAGAAGTCGTGGGCCTGCGCTGCCGCGTGGATGCGCAGCAGATCCTCGGGCGAGAAGACGAAGCCCGTGGGATTGTGCGGGCTGTTGACGATGACGGCATCGACCCCTGCCGCGGTCGCCTCGGCGAAGGCGTCCCAGTCCGGCGCGAATCCGGACTCTCCGGCGAAGCGGATGGGGACCGTGCGCAAAGTGGCGCCGGCCAGTTCGGTCGCCGCAGCATAGGAATCGTAGAACGGTTCGAAGGTCACCACTGTCCCACCCCGGGGCACCAGGGCCAGGACCGTCGCCGTGATCGCCTCCGTGACGCCCAGGGTGACCAGCACCTGTGCGGGGTCGACTGCGAGCCCGAAGTCGCGGGCGCGCTGGGCGGAGACCGCTTCCAGCAGGGCGGGCTGGCCCTGCCCGGGCGGATACTGATTGGCACCAGCGCGAGATGCCAGCGCAGCGGCCTCGAGGAGGAACTCCGGTGGGTTGGTACCAGGAGCCCCCTGTCCCAGATTGACCGCCGAGCTGGCCGCTGCTAGCTGGGTCATCTGCCCGAACACCGTTTCGCCCACCGTTCCGTCGGGCCCGACCAGTCCGGCCGAGCGGGCCAAGTCCATCCACAGGGGTGAGGCGTTGATATCGGGCACCTAGATCATCTCCAAAACGTCGTCGTGCAGTTTCCCATTGCTGGCCAGGGCGCCTGGGCCCACGGGGCCGGGGAAACCCTGCAGATTCGTGAAGCGGCCACCGGCCTCCAACACGATCGGGACCAGCGCGGCCATATCGTAGAGCTCCAGGTCGGGTTCGCACGCCAGGTCGACTGCCCCCTCGGCGACCAACATATACGACCAGAAGTCCCCGAAGGCCCTGGTTCGCCATATGGCGTCGCACAGGGACAAGAAGTTCTCCCTGCGGCCGAGTTCTGCCCAGCCGCCCAGCGATGAATACGACAGGGACGCATCGGCCAGGGATGCGACACCGGAGACGTGGATGGGCTGGGGGGCGCCGCCGTCAAGGCTGAGGAAGGCACCCTGGCCACGGGCAGCGAACCAGCGCCGGCCCAGTGCGGGAGCGGACACGACGCCCACCAGGGGTGTGTCGCCGTCGTAGAGCGCGATGAGGGTGGCGTAGGCCGGTACGCCACGCACGAAGTTCTTGGTCCCATCGATCGGATCGACGATCCAGCGTCGACTGGCGGTGCCCCTGGCACCGTACTCCTCTCCCAGGACGGAATCGGCCGGCCGCTCCTGTTCGAGCACCCCGCGGATCATCGCCTCGACGGCCCGGTCCACATCCGTCACCGGAGTCAGGTCGGGTTTGGTCTGGCTGTGGAAGTCATGGGCCCGGAATGCGGGCAGGGTCAGCCGGTCGGCCCGCTGTGCGAGCTCGAGGGCCAATGCGAGATCTGTCATACCCCAACTCTAGCGAGCCCGGCTGACTCAGTTGCGGGGTCGATCCCATTGGGCCGGCGCGAGGTTCGCCAGGAGACGGCGCAGCGAAGCCAACCGGGCGACGCCGGCGACGCCCGCTCTGCCCTGGGCTACCCACTCGTCAAGGGCACAGCCCGGTGCGTCTGCCAAATGCGTGCAGCCGCGGGGACAGCCGGCCGTGGCCGGGACCAGTTCGGTGAAGGCCGCCAGCACATTGTCGGGGTCGACGTGGGCGAGCCCGAAGGACCGTACACCGGGGGTGTCGATGACCCATCCGCCGCCGGGCAGGGGACTGGCCAGCGCGGACGAAGAGGTGTGTCGGCCCCTGCCCGTGACGTCGTTGACCGCGCCCGTGGCTCGATCCACATCGGGCACCAAGCGGTTCATCAGGGTGGACTTGCCGACACCGGAATGGCCCAGCAACACGCTCAGGTGGCCGGTCAGCCGCGTGCGCAGTTCGTCCACGCGCGGCAGCCCCTGTGCGTCGAGTCCGCACTCGATGATATCGGCACCGGTCTGGGAGAATCTGGCGGTGAGTTCGTCGGCGGGCTTCAGGTCGGTCTTCGTGACGGCCAGTATCGGGGTGATGCCGGCGTCGAAGGCCGCCGCCAGCGCCCGGTCGATCAGCCCGTCACTGGGCTCGGGATCGGCGGTTGCCGTGACGATGACGAGCTGATCGGCATTGGCGACGATGACACGTTCACTGTCATCGGAATCGTCCGCGCTGCGTCGTAGCACGGTCGCGCGCGGTTCGACCAGCACGATCCGCGCCAGTGTGTCCGGACGTCCCGAGGTGTCGCCGACGACCCTGACCACATCGCCGGGGACGATCGCGTTGCGCCGCAGCGCCGAGGCCCGCACACAGGTCAGCGCGGCACCGGCTCGCAGGTTTCCGGGACCGACGGGCCCGGTCCGGCTGCCGCCGTGCTCCGGCGTGAGCAGGCGTGCGCGGTACCTACCCCGATCGACCGCGACGACGACGGCGGCCAGTGCGTCGGCGAAGCGGGGCCGGTCCTTGGTCCGCGGGCGCGAGCCATGGCGGTTCGGGCGGGCCCGGTAGTCGTCCTCTGTGAAGTTCGTGTACCGACGGCTCATCTGCCCACCATGGCCGACCACAGCTCGGTGAACTCCGGCAGCGTCTTGGCGACGGTGCCAGGATCGGCGATCACCGTTTCGGGAACCAACAGGGCCAGGAGCGCCCCGGCCATCACCATGCGGTGGTCGGCGTAGGTGTCCCATCGGGTGCCGTGTGAAGGCGGTCCGGTGATCGTCAGCCCGGCGGGCTGTTCGACGACATCGACGCCCGTCTTCGTCAATTCCCGCGCCAGGGCCGCCAGCCGATCGGTCTCATGGCCACGCAGGTGCCCGATGCCGGTGAGCTGGCTTGTGCCCTCGACCTGTGCGGCGACGGCGGCGACCACAGGGGTCAGTTCACCGACCGCGGACAGGTCGAGGTCGACCGGACGCAGCCTGTCGGGTCCCATCACACTCAAACCGGCCGGGGTGAGTTCCCAGGAGCCGCCGAAGGCCTCGGCGATCGAACGAATGGCGTCCCCTGCCTGTGTGGTGTGGTCCGGCCAGGCGGGCACCGTCACCGTACCGGAGGTGATGAGCGCCGCGGCCAAGAAGGTCGCTGCATTCGACAGGTCGGGTTCGACCGTGACCTGCAGACCCCGGGGGCGGCCGGGGGCCACATGCCACGTGTGGTCCAGAGGTTCGGTCACTGCGACCCCGGCGGCACGCAGCACCTCCACCGTCATGTCGATATGGGGTCGCGATGGTACGGTCGCGCCGGTGTGCTCGATGATCAGACCGGTCGGCAGCGCGCCGCCGGCCAACAGCAGACCGGAGACGAACTGGCTGGACGCCGAAGCGTCGATGCGCACGTGCACGGGAGCAGCTGTGGATTCGGCGGTGTCCGGTGGGATCACCTCGAGGGGAAGCGCATCGCCTGTGACGGCGCAGCCCAGCTGGCGCAGGGCGTCTGCGACGGTGTCCATCGGACGCGTCCGGGCAGCGGGGTCGCCGTCGAATACCGCGGGGATGCCCAGTACTGCGGCCAGGGGCGGGACGAAGCGCATCACGGTGCCGGCCAGCCCGCACTCCACATGCACGGGTTCGCCGGCGGAGTCGAGCGGCCGGATCGGTTCGACCCGCACGCGCCCGGAATCGTCTGTCTCGATCCGTGCGCCCAGGGCTCGCAACGCACCGATCATCAGCGCCGTATCACGGCTGTGCAACAGTCCGTCGAGAACCGACGGGCCCGTGGCCAAAGCAGCCAGCACCAGGTACCGGTTGCTCAGCGACTTCGAGCCGGGAACGGCGACAGTGGCGACGACGGGAGCCGGATGCTGCGGCGCCGGCCAGGCGGCGGGGTTCAGTTCTGGACTCCCAGTTTGTCCAGGGTCTTCGCCCCGGCTGCCTCGACCTCGCGGCGCAGGTGGCCGGCAGCATTCTGCGCCCGCCAGGCGAGTCCGGGCCGTCCCGCGGTGTCGACGGAGGCCAACAGGGTGCCGCCCAGCAGCGAGGTCTTGACCACCAGACCGCCGTCGGCGCGGCGGTCCTCGGGCGCGGCGAGACGTTCGCCGATCAGGTCGAAGGCGTAGGTGCCGACCAGGATCGCCGCGGAGGTGCGCGGAGCCCGGCCGACGGCCAGGAGCGAACCTGCGAGGATCTGAGCGGCGCCGGTGCTGCGTGCGACCAGGGTGGCGTCAACCGCCTTGGGCAGGCGGTCTTCGAACAGGCGGAGGACGGGCGCGGCGGCCTGTGCGGCGTTCTGGGGCCGGCGCAGACGTGCGATGCCGTTGGCGACGAACGCGGAGGCGAGCATGGGGCGGGCGAGGAGCCGGATGAGTGACACGGTTGATCCCTTCGACGGACACGGTGGTTTAGCGCACCTGGACTCCCTCCAGCATAGTGGGCGCGCTGCGATCGCGCCGGGTCGCATATCACTGCGACGCTCGTGGTGGTCCTGGAATAAGCCGCCGCCGTACTCCGTTGCACCGGTGTGAGCCCGGGGCCGCAGACGCCAGGGCACGGAATCGGCAGGCCAGTGAGGGGAAGTGGTCGAATATATGGTGAAGAGCCCGACCCGGTCGCGTGGGGGCGCGGCGACACCGGAAGTACCATTGACGGTAATGACTAAAGTGACGCAGACAGACGAGACCGATGAGGAACGCTCGGCCAGGTTCGAACGCGATGCGCTCGAATACGTCAACCAGCTCTACGCCGCCGCCCTGCGCATGACGCGCAACCCGGCGGATGCCGAGGACCTGGTGCAGGAGGCCTACGCCAAGGCATACGCCGCCTTCCACCAGTACACGCCGGGGACGAACCTCAAGGCATGGCTGTACCGGATCCTGACGAATACGTTCATCAACACCTACCGCAAGAAGCAGCGACAGCCGCAGGAGTCCTCGGGCGAGAACATCGAGGACTGGCAGATCGCGCGCGCCCAGGGGCATTCCTCCTCCGACGGCCGCTCGGCCGAGCTGGAGGCCCTGGACCATCTCCCGGATTCCGATGTGAAGCGGGCGCTGTCCCAGCTGCCGGAGGACTTCCGGATGGTGGTCTACTACGCAGATGTCGAGGGCATGCCGTATAAGGAGATCGCACAGGTGATGGACACCCCGATCGGTACGGTCATGTCCCGGCTGCATCGGGGCCGTAGGCAATTGCGGGACATGCTGGCCGACTACGCCGCCCAGCGGGGATTCGTGAAGAAGGATACGGAGGTGAAGAAGAAGTGAAGAGGGAAGAGGTCGCACCCGCCGCGAGTGGGTGCTGCGAAGCGCAGCGCGCTGTGTCCTTGGAACGCATCTACCATTACCTCGACGGCGAGCTGGACCAGGAGGCCCTGAGTGCCATCGGCAAACACCTGGCGGAATGCCCGGGCTGTATGCGCGAATACTCGATCGAGGCGGCACTGAAGGAACTCGTGCGCCGCTCGTGTCGCGACGAACAGGCCCCGGCGGGTCTGCGCGAACGCATACAACGGCAGATCCTGGTGGAACGCACTGCCGGCCACACGCGGACGACCGTGGTCACACGGGTCGGCCACGAGTCGTACTGAGGGACTCGGACAGACCTGGAGCGCAACACAAGAGCCCGGTTCGAAGGGAAATCCTTCGAACCGGGCTCTTCGTCTATCGTCCTGGGACGATCATGCGTTGGGACGCTTGCCGTGGTTCGCACCACCGCGCTTGCGGTCACGACGCTTACGTGCGCGCTTGCTCATTGTGTTCTCCTCCTTGCTCTGCTTGACAATGTTCGCATACGGACCCGCCGTTTAGCCACTCGGAAGTGGTCAATGAGGCGTTCGTCACCTGGGGATGGTCAGTTATCGCCCAGTACATCGGTGACGCCCAGCCAGTCGTACCAGCCGCGGTGCAGGACCAGCCAGGCGATCAGACCATAACCCTCCTGGGAGGGCAGACCGTCCCGCGAGGCGGCCAGCTCGCGTTGCCACACCGGATGCGTCTGCAAAGGTGTGAAGGCGTCGACATAGGGCACACCACGTCGCAGGGCGACATCGGAGAAGCTGGCGCTCAACTCCCCGATCCGCCGGTTGAGATCCTGATCGATCGTCGGGGTGGGGCCCACCACGAAGGTCGAGACCTCAAGCGACAGCGCCGCGTCGAGGACGTTGGCCAGATTCAGCCGCGAGCGGGCCGCGGACATGCCGGCCACCGCATCGAACCAACCGGGGGCCAGCACCAGGCGATTCTCAGTCTCCTCGGAGAAGCGCAGCTTGGCCTCGGGCAGCACCCGGGCTGCGAAGGTCTGCGTGTCCTCGCCGTGGATGCCGAGCGAGTAGAACTGGGCACCCGGTAGCGAGGGCAGGGTACGGGCGGCGATGCGGCCGGTCCATCCCAGGCCGCGACCGTCCCCGTGGCCGGCGACGAGCGCGTCCCCGGCCACGACGATCGCGGTGTGCGTACGGCTGGTCACCGTGCGAAGGCCCGCTCGATGACATCGGCCTGTTCGGCCTCGTGGACCTTCTTCAGGCCGGTGGCCGGAGCAGCCGAGGCGGCGCGCGAGACCACGCGGATCGCACGGCCGTTCAGCAGCTGCGGGAGGTGGGCCTGCATGAACGGCCAAGCCCCCTGGTTCTCCGGCTCCTCCTGCGTCCAGACCAGCTCTGCGGACGCCGGGTAGCGGCTCAGGGTCGCGGCGATCGCGTCCTCGTCGAGTGGATAGAGCTGCTCGACGCGCACGATCGCGGTGGTCTGGTCCCCGGACTTCTGCCGCTTGGCGACCAGGTCCCAGTACAGCTTGCCGGAGACGAACAGCACCCGGTCGACCTTGGCGGCGTCCACAGTGGTGTCCGCGATGACGGGCTCGAACCGGCCGGTGGTGAAGTCCTCGACCTGGGTGGCCGCGGCCTTCAGACGCAACATCGACTTCGGCGTGAAGACGATGAGCGGGCGCTTGACCTTGGAGTGCGCGTGGCGGCGCAGCAGGTGGAAGTGGCTGGCGCCGGAGGACGGCAGGGCGACGGTCATATTCGACTCGGCGCACAGCTGCAGGTAGCGCTCGATGCGAGCCGAGGAGTGGTCGGCGCCCTGGCCCTCGAAACCGTGGGGCAGCAACAGCACCAGGCCGGAGCGCTGGTCCCACTTCTGCTCGGAGGAGGAGATGAACTCGTCGATGACGGACTGGGCACCCTGGCTGAAGTCGCCGAACTGGGCCTCCCAGGCCACCAGCGCCTCGGTGTTCTCCACCGCGTAGCCGTATTCGAAGCCCATGGCCGCGTATTCGCTCAGCAGCGAATCGTAGACCCAGAACTTCGCCTGGTCGTCACTGAGGTTGGACAGCGGGGTCCACTCATTGCCGTTGACGTGATCGATCAGGACCGAGTGGCGCTGGGTGAAGGTGCCACGGCGCGAATCCTGTCCGGCCAGGCGGACGGGCACGCCCTCCATCAGCAGTGAGCCGAAGGCCAGCAGTTCCGCGAAGCCCCAGTCGATGCCGCCGGAGCGGGTCATCTCGTGACGCTTCTCCAGGAGGCTGCGCAGCTTCTTGTGGACGGTGAAGCCGGTCGGGACGTTCATGAAGGCGTCGCCGATGTGTTCGATGACCTCCTTGGACACTGCGGTCGGGAAGTCGTTGTCCGCCTCCAGATCCGTGACCTCGGGCGAGGGCAGTGCGAAGTCGGGGTCGCCGGCGGCCTTCTCGGCCTCCTTGGTCTCCGTGAAGGCTGCTTCGAGTTTGGACTGGTAGTCCTTAACCGTTTCCTGTGCCTCTTCCGGGGTGATGCACTTGCGGCCCACCAGGGATTCCGTGTACAGCTTGCGGACCGACTGCTTGGCCTCGATGAGGGAGTACATGACCGGCTGGGTCATCGATGGATCGTCGCCCTCATTGTGGCCGCGGCGGCGGTAGCAGACCATGTCGATGACGACGTCGCGGTTGAATTCCTGACGGTACGCGAAGGCCAGCTGCGCTGCGCGGAACACGGCTTCGGGATCGTCTCCGTTGACGTGGATGATCGGCGCGCCGATCGACTTGGCCACGTCGGTGGAGTAGAAGGAGGACCGGGCCGACGCCGGGGGAGTGGTGAAGCCCACCTGGTTGTTGATGATCAGGTGGATCGTGCCGCCGGTGCGGTATCCGCGCAGCTCGGAGAGGTTCAGAGTCTCGTAGACGACGCCCTGCCCCGCGAATGCCGCATCGCCGTGGACCAGCACGGGCAGGACGGTGAAGCCCTCCTCGCCCAGGTCGTGACGGTCCTGCTTGGCCCGTGCGATGCCCTCGAGTACCGGGTCGACGGTCTCCAGGTGGCTGGGGTTGGCTGCGACGTAGACCTCGGTCGTGTTGCCCTCGGGCGAGGTGAAGGAACCGTGGGTGCCCAGGTGGTACTTCACGTCGCCGGAGCCCTGGAAGCTGTCGGGGTCGAGCATGCCGTCGAACTCGCGGAAGATCTGTCCGTAGCTCTTCCCGGCGATATTGGTCAGCACATTGAGGCGGCCACGGTGGGCCATCCCGATAGTGACCTCGACCATTCCGGAGTCGGCTGCCAGGTTCAGCACCTCGTCGAGCAGTACGATGGCGGACTCGCCGCCCTCCAGGGAGAAGCGCTTCTGCCCAATGTACTTCGTCTGCAGGAAGGTCTCGAAGGCCTCCGCCGCGTTCAGCCGGCCCAGGATGTGGCCCTGCTCGACGCGGGTGAGCTCGGCGTGGGGGACCTCCAGCTTGGCCTGGAACCAGGCCCGCTGTTCCGGATCGGCGATGTGCATGTACTCGATGCCGGTGTTGCGGCAGTAGGAGTCGCGTAGCAGACCCAGGATGTCGCGCAGCGGCATCGTGGACTTCCCGCCCAGACCGCCGGTGGGGAAGGTGCGCTCCAGGTCCCATAGGGTCAGCCCGTGCGTGGTGATGTCCAGGTCCGGGTGCGTGCGCTGCTTGTACACCAGCGGATCGACATTGGCCATCAGATGGCCGCGGTTGCGGTAGGCGTCGATCAGTTCGATCACGCGTGCGACCTTGGACACATCGTCCTGGTCGTCAGCATCGACGTCGGGCACCCAACGAACCGGTTCGTAGGGCAGGCGCAGGGAGGCGAAGATGTCGTCATAGAAGCCGCCCTTGCCCAGCAGGAATTCGTGGACCAGCTTGAGGAATTCGCCGGAGCCGGCACCCTGGATGACCCGGTGGTCGTACGTCGAGGTCAGTGTCAGGACCTTCGAGACGCCCAGCCGGTTGATGGTTTCCTGGCTGGAGCCCTGGAATTCCGCAGGGTAGTTCAGCGCGCCCACACCGATGATGCAGCCCTGGCCCTTGGTCAGTCGTGGCATCGAGTGGACGGTGCCGATCCCGCCGGGATTGGTCAGGGACACGGTGGTCCCGGCGAAGTCGGCTGCGCCCAGCTTTCCGTCGCGGCCGCGGGCCACCAGGTCGTCGTAGGCGTCGACGAAGCCCTTGAAGCTCAGGGTCTCGGCCTTCTTGACGTTCGGCACCAACAGGGCGCGGCTGCCGTCCTTCTTCGGCACGTCGATTGCGATGCCCAAGTTGACGTGGCCCGGGGCCACCACCACGGGCTTGCCGTCGCGCACGTCGTAGTAGACGTTCTGGCTGGGGAACTCCTTGAGCGCACGGATCACCGCGAAGGCGATGATGTGCGTGAAGGACACCTTGCCGCCGCGCGTGCGCTTGAGGTGCGAATTGATGACGATGCGGTTGTCGATGAGCGCCTTGGCAGGGAGGGCGCGGACGCTGGTGGCCGTCGGCAGAGTCAGCGACTCGTCCATGTTCGTGGCCAGCGCCTTGGCCGGACCGCGCAGCTTGGTGACGACATCGGCGACGTCCTCGGTGCTGGGGGCCGGCTCGGGAGCGGTGGAGCGCTTCTTCGCCGAGGCCGCCGACTTGGACTCGGCCTTGCGGGTCTCGCTGACCTGGACCGAGGGATCGACGCCGCGGGCCGGTGCCGGCTGGACAGCGGCCGGGGCCGCCGGCTGTGCGGCGGGCCCGGAGGCGGCGGGAGCCGCTGCCCGGTCTTCTGCGGCGAACTTCTCGAAGTACGGCCACCACTTGGGGTCGACTGAATTCTTGTCCTGCTGGTACTTGTCGAAGAGCTCTTCGACCAGCCATTCGTTCGAGCCAAAATCCTCGACCGATTCGGCGATGTGCGTTTCGGACACGGCGGTATTCGCCCTCTTCCTAGTGTCTGATGGGTTTCGTCTACTACTAGCCTAGCCAATAGCCTAACCCGGATGGCGGATGCACACACCACGGGGACGATAATGGGGGCATGCGATTCTCGACCGAACGGCCGGACCATGATCTGACCTACAACGATGTGTTCCTGATTCCCTGCCGCTCTGCCGTGTCCTCTCGGTTCGAAGTGGATCTGAGCCCGGCCGATCCGACGGGCGGGTCGACCCCGGTGGTCGCGGCGAATATGACCTCGGTGACCGGGCGCCGGATGGCGGAGACCCTGGCGCGCAGGGGAGCCCTGGCCGTGCTGCCACAGGATCTGCCGCGCTCGGTGGCCGCAGCGACCATCGAGCGCGTCCGCAGCGCCCACCCACTGTTCGAAACCCCCGTGGTGGTGGGCCCTGATGACACGGTGCTCTCCGCACTGCACCTGATGTCCAAGCGTGCGCATGGGCATGTGGTCGTCGTCGACGATGCGCACAGGGTGCTGGGCGTGTTGGCCGAAGCCGAGCTGAATGGGGTCGAACGCTTCCGCTCTGTCTCCGCGGTGATGAGCGAGCCCGCCCACCTGATATCCGCCGCCGATCTGCACGTGGGCGACAGGGACTCCTGCCGGCGTGGTTTCGATGCGCTGACCGAGGCCCGGGTCGACTTCGCTCCGGTGGTCGACGAAGCGGGACGGCTGCAGGGCGCGCTGACCCCGACCTCACTGCTGCGCGCCGCGGTGTACCGGCCCAATGTCGACGCCTCGGGCAGATTGCGGGTGGCCGCGGCGGTGGGGGTCAACGGGGACGTGGCCGCCCACGCGGCTGCCCTGGTCGCCGATGGTGCCTCGACCCTGGTCGTCGACACCGCGCACGGTCATCAGGAGAAGATGCTCGATGCGCTGCGCCGGGTATCCGGCGCAGACCTGGGCGTGCCGATCGTGGCGGGCAACGTCGTCACCGCGGACGGGGTGCGCGATCTGCTCGGCGCCGGTGCCGACATCGTCAAGGTCGGGGTGGGTCCCGGTGCCATGTGCACGACCCGGATGATGACGGCGGTGGGTCGCCCGCAGTTCTCCGCAGTCGCCGAATGCGCGGCGGCAGCCGCCGAATGCGGTGGGCACGTCTGGGCCGACGGTGGCGTGCGGTTCCCCCGCGATATCGCCCTGGCCCTGGCGGCAGGTGCCTCCCAGGTGATGGTCGGATCCTGGTTCGCCGGCACCCTGGAGAGCCCCGGCGATCTGTTCGTCGATGCGCAGGGACACCGCTACAAGGAGAGCTACGGCATGGCCTCGGCTAGGGCGGTGGCCAACCGGACCAGGGACGAATCCCCGTTCGATCGGGCCCGCAAGGGACTGTTCGAGGAGGGCATCTCGACCGGGCGCATGCCCATTGATCCGGCCAGGGCCGGTGTCGAGGACCTGCTCGACGAGATCACCGCGGGAGTCCGCTCATCGTGCACCTATGCGGGTGCGGCGGACCTCGTGCAGTTCGCCCAGCGCGCAGTGGTGGGTGTGCAGACGGCCGCCGGCTATGAAGAGGGTCGGCCGGTGTCCCAGGGCTGGTAGCTGTGCAGCCGTCTGGAAGCGGGCCGCGGCGTCGGTTACACTAACGCTATGTCGAGTGACAGTCGCGGCCGGCTTGCGGCCGGCCCAACACACAACCCACATAATTCCGGGGTCCTCACCCCAGTCCTTCGCGAACGTCGATTGAGAGCCGCCTGATGGAATGGCTCTATCTCGGACTCGCCCTCATCCTGATTCTGGGCACCGGCGTGTTCGTCGCCGGGGAATTCGCCCTTTTAACACTGGACAAGCACACCGTCGACGACGCGGTGGCCCGCGGTCTCAAGGGCTCGAAATACCTTGAGCTGGGCATGCACCACCTGTCGACCCAGCTGTCCGCGGCCCAGGTCGGCATCACCATCACAACCCTGCTGACCGGCTATCTGATGGAGCCGTCGCTGGGCAAGATCCTGGCGCCGCTGCTGGAACTGCTGCCGGTCCCCGACGCACTGGCCGACGGTGTGGCACTGTTCATCGCGCTGGCGGTCTCCACGGTCCTCTCGATGGTCATCGGCGAGCTGGTGCCGAAGAACATGGCCATCTCCGCGCCGCTGCGCGCCGGGCAGTTGGCCGTGCCATTGCAGTACTGGTTCGCCGTCGTCTTCAAGCCGGTCATCGCTACCCTCAACGGCACGGCCAACAAGATCCTGGCCGCGATGGGGATCGAGCCGCAGGAGGAGTCCTCGGCGGGCAGGTCGGCCGATGAGCTCACCGCACTCGTGCGCCATTCGGCCCAGGAGGGCACGCTCGACGAACAGACGGCGGACCTGGTCACCCGCACGCTGAGCTTTTCCGAGCGCACCGCGGAGGACGTGATGACCCCGCGCACCCGGATGGTGACGGTGGAGAAGGGCGCCACGGCAGCCGAGGTGATCGAAGTGGCGCGGCAGACCGGTTTCTCCCGTTTCCCCGTCATCGTCGACAGCCGCGACGATATCGTGGGCGTGGTCCACGTCAAACAGGCTCTGGCGGTGCCGCTGGAACACAGGGCCGAGGCCTTCGCCGGTGGTCTGCTGACCGCGGTGGCCGAGGTCCCGGAGACCATGGCGCTGGACCCGCTGTTGCGCCGTCTGCGCGCCCGGGGCAATCAGATGGCCGTGGTGATCGACGAGTACGGGGGCACGGCGGGAGTCGTCACCCTGGAGGACGTGGTCGAGGAACTCGTGGGCGAGGTCGCCGATGAGCACGATCGTCTGCGGGTCCGCCCGCGCCCTGCCAGAGACGGCTCCTGGCTGGTGCCCGGCGGGCTGCGTCCCGACGAGGTCGGCCCGCTGGTCGGCATGGACATCCCCGAGGATCCGGACTACGAGACCGTCGCGGGATACGTGCTGCTGCTGTGCGGGCGCATTCCCGAAGTGGGCGACGTCGTGCCGATTCCCGATGGACGGTTCGTCGTCGAGCGGATGCACGGCCATCGGATCGAGCGGCTGCGGCTGATCCCTGACTACTCACAGCGGGCACGCGAATTCGATTCCGCCGCCCGCGCCACGACGACGGGGGAGCCGGCATGAACGACTGGTGGGGTCTGATCTGGCTGGTTGTTCTGCTGCTGGGCAACGCGTTCTTCGTCGCGGCGGAATTCGGCATCGTATCCGCCAAGCGCTCACAGATCGAACCGGCTGCCGAGGACGGCAAGAAGTCCGCGCGCATCGCCCTGCACGCGATGGAGCACGTCTCGGCGATGCTGGCGATCTGCCAGCTGGGCGTGACGGTGTGTTCGCTGCTCCTGGGCAATGTCGCCGAACCCGCGATCCATCATCTCCTGGAAGGGCCGCTGCACATGCTGGGCCTGCCGGAGGCCGCCTCGGGGGTCATCGCCTTCGTGCTGGCGCTGGCGGTTGTGACGTATCTGCACGTGGTGGTCGGAGAGATGGTCCCGAAGAACATCTCCCTGGCCATGGCCGGGCGGGCCGCGATGGTCTTGGCACCGCCGCTGGTGTTCCTGTCACGTGTGTTCAGCTTCGTGATCACACCGTTGAACGGTTTCGCGAACCTGGTTCTGCACCTGATGCGCATCGAGCCCAAGGATGAGGTCAACGCCGCCTATACCGTCGAGGAGGTGCAGGCCATCGTCGCCGAATCGCAGGCAGAGGGGCTGTTGCGCGACGATATGGGACTGTTGCAGGGCGCCCTGGAGTTCTCGGATAAAACCGTCGCCGAGGTCATGGTTCCGATGGATCAGGTGGTGGCGATCAACGTCGGAGTGACCCCGGCGGACATCGAACGGTTGGTCGCCCAAACGGGCTTCTCACGTTATATCGAGGTCGATGAGACCGGTGACCCCGTGTCATATCTGCATATCAAGGACGTGCTCTACGCCGATACCGCGGAGCTCTACCGGGCTCCGGTGCAGAACAAGCGCTTCCGTTCACTGGTGACGCTGCGGGCCGCGGACGAGATCGAGGACGGCCTCGATCAGATGCGGGCCGAGGGCAATCACGTGGGCCGGGTGCTCGACGCCGATCACCGCGCCGTGGGCGTGCTGTTCCTCGAGGACGTGCTGGAGGAACTGGTGGGCGAAGTCCACGATGTGATGCAGCGGCCGAGGGTGAATTGATGGTGTCGATAACAATCCGGTGACAATGACGGGAAGAACCGTTATGCTACCGTTATAAAGTTGTGTGGCGCCGCTGGTTCGGGTGCCGTGTCGAGGTTTGGAGTAACTGAGGTGGACGATTCGCCGATCGTGCGCAGGCGTGACCTTCGTAAGCAGCGCCAGGCGCAGGATGCCGGGGTGCCAGCATCGTTTTCAACGGAGGCGTCCCCTGCGGCGGAGGATGTGCAGATCGTCCGTGCCACCGTGGCCGATCGGCCGGGTTTCCGGGGTTCCGATGGGTCACTGGTGCGCCGCCTCAAGCGGCGCAAGCGGATCGGCGTCGCCTCAGCCGGCACCGTCGTGGTGGCCGGCGCGGCCCTTGCCGCGGTGGTGCTCACCGGCGGCGGCCTGAAGGAACCGGAGACGGTCACGACCGTCGACCGGGTGGCGGAGGCCGCCAAGGGTGCCGACACGATCACGCTCAAGGCCGAGGCGGTGGATGCCGGTTCGAATGAGGGCAGCACGGCGGGCGGCGCAGTGGATCGCAGTGGTTCGATCGTCGGCAAGAGCGGTTCGAAGGCGGAGGCCGCATCCCGGCTGGTCGTCAAGAAGACACTGCCCGGATGCTCAGGGAAGGTGCCGGCCGGCCAGCAGGTCACCAATGGGCAGCTGCCCGCCGACTGGCTGTGCAAGATCGGCGTGGGCGGGCACAAGCTGCGCGCCGACGCGGCGGTGTCCTTCGCCCGGATGAACGCGGCGTACAAGAAGGACACGGGTAAGTCGATGAAGATCACCGACTCCTACCGGTCCCTGGAATCGCAGATCTCAGTGGCCCAGCGCAAGCCCGGATTCGCGGCCAAGGCCGGCACCTCCCTGCACGGTTGGGGGATCGCCCTCGACATGGCGGGGGGAGTGCCAGACAAATCGGGCGCACAGTGGGACTGGCTGCAGAAGCACGCCGCGGAATACGGCTGGGAGAATCCGGATTGGGCGCAGCGCAACAGCCATGAGCCCTGGCACTGGGAGTACGTCCCCGCACGTAAGGACATCAAGGGTCACTGACCCGATTTGCCATCGGCCGGACCTTATGGATACACTGGTCTGGTTGTTGCCCGCGTAGCTCAGTGGATAGAGCGTCTGCCTCCGGAGCAGAAAGTCGAAGGTTCGAATCCTTTCGCGGGCACAGTGATAGAAGTCCCCCGGAACACAGTTCCGGGGGACTTCTGCATCTCCGGATACGGACACTTCCCCGGGTGGGAATAGACCTGCGCGCACTCCAGGTAATACCCTAGGGTGTTGTGACTCCGGAAGAACTCAAAACCGCCATCGTCGCGGCCATCTCTGACCTCAATCCCACGCTGGAAACCCCGATCGAGGTCCCGGCCAAACTGGTCGTCGAACGACCGAAGAACCGCGAACACGGCGATTGGGCGACGAACGTCGCACTGCAGACGGCGAAGAAGGCAGGGCTGAACCCGCGCGAACTCGCCCAGCGGCTGGCCGACATCCTCGGTGGCGTCCCCGGCGTCGAGCGGGTGGACGTCGCCGGTCCCGGATTCCTCAACATCACCGTCTCCGCGGGTGCTGCCGGAAAGCTCGCCGCCGACATCGTCGCAGCCGGCGACGGCTACGGACATGGCGAGAGCCTGGCCGGACAGAAGATCAACATGGAATTCGTCTCGGCCAACCCCACCGGGCCCCTGCACATCGGGCATACCCGCTGGGCCGCGCTGGGCGATGCGATCGCCAGGACTCTGCGCGCGGCAGGGGCCCAGACCACCAGCGAGTACTACATCAACGACGCCGGTTCCCAGATGGACACCTTCACGAATTCGGTCCTGGCGCGCATGCACGGCCGCGAGGTTCCCGAGGGCGGCTATCCGGGCGCCTATATCCAGGACATCGCCGATGAACTGCTGCGCGCCCATCCGGAATACGCCACAGCGGACGAGGACGCGATTCACGCCGAGGTCCGTGCCGAGGCCTACCGGGTGCAGCTGGCCGACATCCAGGCCACTCTGCGGGACTTCGATGTGGCCTTCGACGTGTGGTTCTCCGAGACCACCCTGCACGAATCAGGCGCTCTGCAGGACGCCGTGGCCCGGCTCCGGGCGCAGGGGCACGTCTACGACAAGGACGGCGCCGTGTGGTTGCGCACGACCACTTTCGGCGATGACAAGGACCGCGTGCTGATCCGCGGCGACGGCGCTCCCACCTACTTCGCAGCGGACGCGGCCTACTACCTCAACAAGCGCGATCGCGGTTTCGACCGGGCCGTCTACCTGCTCGGGGCCGATCACCACGGCTACGTGGGACGCCTCAAGGCGATTGTGGAGGCCGCCGGAGACGATCCGGAGAAGAACATCGAGATCCTGATCGGCCAGCTGATCAGCGTCAACGGGGCCAAGCTGTCCAAGCGCGCGGGCAATATCATCGAGTTGCGGGATATGGTCCAGTGGCTGGGCAAGGACGCGCTGCGGTATTCGCTGGCGCGCATTCCGGCGGATTCCCCGCTGACATTGGATCCCGAGGTCCTGCGCTCTGCCAGCAACGACAATCCCGTGTACTACGTGCAGTACGCCCACGCCCGTGCCAAGAGTGTCGAGCGCAAGGCAGTGGCCGCGGGTATCGACGCCGCCGATTTCGCAGCGGAAACACTGAACGATCCGAGCGAAGCGGTGCTGCTGGCCGCTCTGGCCGATTTCCCGCGAGTCGTGGCCCAGGCCGCGGAACTGCGCGAACCCCACCGCATCGCCCGCTACCTCGAGGCCCTGGCCGGGAACTTCCACAAATGGTACGACGCCTGCCGTGTCACCCCCCGCGAGGATGAGCAGATCACTGCGACCCACGCCTCGCGCCTGGTACTCGACCGGGCGACGGCACAGGTGCTGGCCAATGGCCTGGACCTGTTGGGCGTCAGCGCCCCCGACCACATGTAATCCGGTTCCCCGGCCCCGGCGGCCGGGGTCCGGGCCCCGTGCAGAAGGAACCCCCATGCCCGCTCATATCTCCGGTGTTATGCACGCCGGGCCCTCGCCCGTGTGGCTGCCCTATCCCGATGACGTCAACGCCCTGATGCCCTCACTGTGGTCCCGGCACGCGGTGAAGGGAGCCGATGGAGTCCTGCGGATCGCAGGGCACCGGGTCGACGAACTGGCCGCACAGTACGGCTCCCCGCTGTACCTGCTCGACATCGAGGACCTGCAGGAGCGTGCGCGGGGTTTCGTTGCGGACTTCGCCGCCGCGTTCGCCGCGATCGGCACCTCGGCTCGTTCGTATTACGCGGGCAAGGCCCTGTTGACGACCAAGATCGCCGGTTGGGTAGCGGAATCGGGCATGGGCATCGACTGCTGTTCCTACGGTGAACTGCTGACGGCCAGAGCTGCAGGGGTCGATCCGGCGGGCGTGGGACTGCACGGGAACAACAAATCCGACGCCGAGATCGCCCTGGCCCTGGACTGGGGGATCGGGCGCATCGTAGTCGACAGCTTGGCCGAGATCGACCGGGTCGACCGACTGGCGGCGGCCAGGGGTGTGCGCGCCAGGGTGATGGTGCGGGTCACCGTGGGCGTCGAGGCGCATACGCACGACTTCATCGCCACAGCTCACGAGGACCAGAAGTTCGGGCTGTCATTGACCACCGGGGCCGCGCACGAGGCCGCGGCCCGGATCGTTGCGGCCGCCAACCTCGAGCTGTTGGGCTTCCACAGCCACATCGGCTCACAGATCTTCGACAAGGCCGGTTTCGAAATCGCCGCAGCCCGGATCGCGCAGCTGCGCGCCGAGGTGCAGAGCACTCACGGGGTCGGTGTGCCGGAGATCGATCTGGGCGGTGGCTTCGGGATGCGCTACACCTCTCAGGACACCCCGATCCCCACCGCGCAGATGGCCGAGCAGTTGGCTGCGGTGATCTCCCGGGTGTGCGCGGAGGCGCAGACGGATCTGCCCGTGGTGTCCTTCGAACCCGGCCGGTCCATCATCGGCCCGGCCGTGTGCACGCTCTACACAGTCGGCACGGTCAAACCGGTGACCACGGATACCGGCATCCGGACGTATGTGTCGGTCGACGGGGGAATGAGCGACAATGTCCGCACAGCGCTCTACGACGCGGACTATTCGTGCACTCTCGCATCGCGTGCCTCTGCGGCACAGCCGGTCGTAGTGCGCGTCGTCGGCAAGCACTGCGAATCCGGGGACATCGTCGTACGCGATGAATACCTTCCGGCCGATGTGCGTGCCGGCGATCTGGTGGCGGTCCCCGGCACCGGAGCGTACTGCCGACCACTGGCCTCGAACTACAATATGGCGCTGCGTCCGGGAATCCTCGGAGTGGCCCCCGACGGCGTCCAGTGGGTGCTGGAACCGGAAACCTATGTGCAGCTGTTCGCAGCCGATCCCGGAATGAGGAATGCAATCCATGACAACTGATCCGCTCAAGGTCACCCTGCTCGGCTGTGGTGTCGTCGGCACCGAGGTCGCGACCCGGCTGCTCAACCGCCGCACGGCCATCGGTTCGCGGATCGGAGCCCAGCTGGAACTGAGCGCCGTGGTCGTGCGCGATCTCGCTGCCGAGCGCCCCGGACTGCCCCGGGAGCTGCTGACCACCGATGCGGAATCCGCGATCGCCGGTGCCGACATCGTGGTGGAACTGATGGGCGGGATGGAACCGGCCAAGACGCTGATCCTCAAGGCCCTGTCCGCCGGCGCCTCGGTAGTCACGGCGAACAAGGCCCTGCTGGCCGCACACTACGCGGAGCTCATGGCAGCAGCGGATGATGCCGGGGTGCGTCTGGAACACGAGGCCGCGGTCGCCGGTGCCATTCCGATCATCCGCCCGGTCGGCGATTCGCTGGCCGGCGATGAGATCACGAAGGTCATGGGGATCGTCAACGGCACGACGAATTACATTCTCGACCAGATGGAGAAGGAGGGGTGGGACTTCTCCCACGCCCTGTCCACCGCCCAGGAGCTGGGTTTCGCCGAGGCCGACCCGACCGCCGACATCGAAGGACACGATGCAGCCGCCAAGGCAGCCGTCCTGGCCTCACTGGCCTTCGACACCCCGGTGTCGATCGATCAGGTGCCCGTCGAGGGCATCAGCTCGATCACCCCGGATATGATCGCTACCGCAGCGGCCCAGGGCTTCACCATCAAATTGCTGGCTATCTGCGAGCGCATCGTGGCGGCCGATGGCACACAGGGCGTATCGGCCCGCGTCTACCCGGCGGTGATCCCGGCCGATCACGCCCTGGCCCAGGTGGGCGGGGCCTTCAACGCGGTCTTCGTCGAGGCCGAGGCGGCCGGGCAGCTGATGTTCTACGGCCAGGGTGCCGGCGGTGCCCCGACCGCCTCGGCGGTGCTCGGCGACATCGTGTCCGTGGCCCGCCGCAAGGTGTTGGGCGGTCGCGGAATGTACGAGCACGGTGAGGGCAGGATCCTGCCGGTGCTGGACATCGGCGAGATCACCACCCACTATCAGATCACGCTCGACGTGGCGGACCGGCCCGGTGTGCTCTCGCGGATCACCGAGGTGTTCGCGGCCCACGACGTGTCGATCGAACTGGTCCAGCAGACCCGCCTGACCGAGCCGGGGACCCCGGAGGACCTGCACGCGGCGAAGCTGGTCATCGCCACGCACTCGGCGCGGGAGTCCGCCCTGGCCGCGACGGTGGACGCCCTGCGGGGACTCGACGCCGTCAACGGAGTGCTCTCGGTGCTTCGTATCGAGGGTCTGTAGGACGGCACGTGGAGGACGCCATGAAAACACAGCGGGTGGGCTCTGCGGCGCAGCGCGTCCAGGTCAGGGTCCCGGCCACCTCGGCCAACCTGGGCGCCGGCTACGACAGCTTCGGCCTGGCACTGGACCTGTGCGATGAGGTATCGGCGACCCTGCACCCGGAGCCGATCGACCCGCGCGAAGCGGTGCGGGTGCGCGGCGAGGGGGAGGGCCAGTTGCCCACCGACACCTCACACCTGATCCACCGGGTCGCCGGCGAGGTCATGGCCTCGCGGGGCCTGGACGCTGCAGCCCGGCTGAGTCTGGAGTGCCGCAACCGGATCCCGCAGTCGCGCGGAATGGGATCGTCCGCGGCGGCAGTCGTAGCGGGCATCACCGTCGCGGATTCCCTGTTGCAGGGCCGCGGACTGGGGGAGCTGGGCGCTGCCGCGCGCCTGGCCTGGGCGACGAAGTTCGAGGGCCACCCGGACAACGCCGCACCTGCTCTGTTCGGAGGGGTGACGATCAGCTTCATCGATTCTCATCGGGCGCCGCAATCGGTGTCGATCCCCGTGCACGAGGATGTCTCGACGGTGCTCATCGTGCCGGCCGAGCGGCTCGACACGGCAGTTGCCCGCTCGCTCATCCCCACCACGGTCCCGCATGCGGACGCCGCAGCGAATTCCGCGGTGGCGGGTCTGTTCGTCCATGCGATCGGCAATGATCCCGCGTTGCTGTTCGAGGCGACCGTCGACCGGCTCCACCAGAACTACCGGCGGCCGGCGATGGCCCGCTCCCTGGAACGGGTCGACGCACTGCGCTCGGCCGGGCTGGCAGCAGTGATCTCCGGGGCCGGACCCACGGTGGCGGTGTTGGGTGATCAGGAGGACCTGTTCGAGCAGGTCGTCACCGTGCTCTCGGGGGACACCGCGCAGTTCCTGCCGGTGGGAATCAGCCAGGCCGGAGTCGAGGCCACCGCACTGAGTGTGGGCCCGCGGGCCTGAGCTCGGGCGGTCGTGTGTATGGGATCGCGGTCATCACAGGCACCTGTGATGACCGCGATTCGCCTATTCGGCGCAAGAGGCGTTAAACTTATAGCGTTCCCGTCGAAGATCTACGGATGAGCCCTTTCAAGCCCCGTTGTTTCTGCCACGGTACTTTCGCCCGGCGTACGGGAACTTCTCTTAGCGTTTCGAACATGACCCATGTTCCAAACCATTCTCACAATCACGCATTACGCGTGGAGTCCACCGCCGTGCCCGGCCATATGTTGCGGGCGACGGCCTACGAGGGAGAAGGAAACCTTCGTGACAGAAGCTACTCATGCCGAATCCGCGCCCACGGGCAGCCTGACCGGGCTGCGCCTGCCGCAGCTGCAGGAAATCGCCGCCGGCCTCGGCATCAAGGGATACCGCCGCCTGCGCAAGGGCGAACTCATCGCCGCGATCCAGGTTGCCAATTCCGGCGCCAAGCCCCAGCAGACCTCCGCTCCGGCGGCGCAGGCACCCGCCAAGCAGGCCGCCCCGAAGCGGGCCGAGCGCAAGCCGGCTCAGGCCGAGGCCGCACAGCCGCAGTCCGACGCCGAACCCGTCGAGGGAGCGCCGACCCGCGCGCGCAAGCCCCGGCAGTCGGCCAAGGAGGCTCCGGCCGCCGAAGCCGCGCCCGCAGCCGTGGCCGAATCCGAAGCCCCGGCAGAGCCCGCCCAGCCCACCGAGGACACGCAGCGCGGCCGCCGTTCGCGCAGTCGCAACGGCCGCGACCGCCGCGAGGATGCAGGGCGCCAGGAGGCCAAGACCGAGCCCGCGAAGCAGGAAGCCGCGCAGGCCGAGGCCGACAAGCCCGCCGAGGAAGCGCCGCGCAACCGCCACGAGCGCGGCAACGGCCGCAATCGCCGGGACAATGACCGCAATGAGCGCGGAGACCGCAACGACCGTGGGGACCGCAATGAGCGCGGCAACGGGCACAACAACGACCGCGACGACGATCGCCGCGGACGCAACCGGGGCCGCAACGATCGCAAGCGCGGTAACCGCCGCGAGCGCGGCGATGAGGACATCCGGCCCGATGACGTGCTCATCCCCGTCGGCGGCATCCTCGACGTGCACGACAACTACGCGTTCCTGCGCACCTCGGGCTACCTGCCCGGCTCCGGTGACGTCTACGTCTCGGCGAACATGGTCAAGCGCAATGGACTGCGCAAGGGCGATGCGATCGTCGGCGCGATCCGCCAGGCCCGCGAGGGCGAACGCAGCGGCAAGCGGGAGAAGTTCGACGCCCTGGTGCGCCTGGACAGCGTCAACGGACTCAATCCCGAAGACGCCAAGCGCCGCGTGGAATTCGGCAAGCTGACTCCGCTGTACCCGCAGGAGCGGCTGCGCCTGGAGACCACCTCGAAGGGTTTGAGCACCCGGCTGATCGATCTGGTGTCCCCGATCGGCAAGGGGCAGCGCGGCCTGATCGTCGCCCCGCCCAAGGCCGGCAAGACCACCATCATGCAGCAGATCGCCAATGCGATTACCTCGAACAATCCCGAGGTCCACCTGATGGTCGTGCTCGTCGACGAACGCCCCGAAGAGGTCACCGACATGCAGCGGGCCGTCAAGGGCGAGGTCATCGCCTCGACCTTCGATCGGCCGGCCGACGACCACACGACCATCGCCGAACTGGCCATCGAGCGGGCCAAGCGCCTGGTGGAGATGGGCAAGGACGTCGTCGTGCTGCTGGACAACCTGACCCGCCTGGGCCGCGCCTACAACCTGGCCCAGCCGGCCTCGGGCCGGATCCTCTCCGGTGGTGTGGATGCCAATGCGCTCTACCCGCCCAAGAAGTTCTTCGGCGCAGCGCGCAATATCGAAGGCGGCGGTTCTCTGACGATCCTGGCGACCGCACTGGTGGAGACCGGGTCGAAGATGGACGAGGTCATCTTCGAGGAGTTCAAGGGCACCGGCAATATGGAACTGCGCCTGTCGCGCCAGCTGGCCGATAAGCGCATCTTCCCCGCCATCGACGTCAACGGTTCCGGGACCCGCCGCGAGGAGAACCTCATGACGCCCACCGAGACCAAGGTGATGTGGCAGCTGCGCCGCCTGCTGTCCGGACTGGAACAGCAGCAGGCCATCGAACTGCTCATCTCGAAGCTCAAGGAAACCGGCTCCAACGCCGAATTCCTGCTGCAGGTACAGAAGACGACGCCGCTGCCGAAGTCGGCGACGGACGACTGATGAGCACCGGGCAGGGCGATCTCGAATCCCTGGAGACCAGTGTCCGGTCATTGCTGGACGAACACTCCCGGATCGAATCGGAGCTCGCCGACCCGGCCGTGCACGCCAATGCCGGCCGGGCCCGCAAGCTCAGCAGGCGGTATGCCGAACTGGACCAGATCGCCAAGACCTATCATCGGCTGCACGCGGTGGACGATGACATAGAGGCGGCCAGGGAACTGGCCGCCGAGGATCCGGCGTTCGCCGCGGAGGCCGAGGCCCTGGCAGAGGAGTCGGAGCGGCTGCTCGCGCACCTGCGCGATCTGTTGGTCCCGCGCGACCCCGATGATGCGCGCGACGCGATCATCGAGGTCAAGGCGGGGGAGGGCGGAGAGGAATCCGCCCTGTTCGCCGGCGACCTGGTGCGGATGTACCAGCGCTGGGCCGAGCACCGCGGCTGGTCGACCGAGGTGCTCGATTCGACCGAATCCGCGCTCGGCGGGTACAAGGACATCCAGCTGGCCGTGAAGTCCAAGGACGGCGGGGTCTACGGCTGGACGAAGTACGAGGGTGGCGTTCACCGGGTGCAGCGCGTTCCGGTGACGGAATCGCAGGGCCGGATCCACACCTCGGCGGCCGGGGTGCTGGTGTTCCCCGAAGTGGACGAACCCGATGAGGTGCAGATCGATCCGAACGATCTGCGCGTCGACGTCTACCGGTCCTCTGGACCCGGCGGGCAGTCGGTGAACACGACGGACTCCGCCGTGCGCATCACCCACCTGCCCACGGGGATCGTGGCCAGCTGCCAGAACGAGAAGTCCCAGTTGCAGAACAAGGAGGCGGCGCTGCGCATCCTGCGGGCCCGTCTGCTGGCCAAACAGGCGGAGGAGGCGGCCGCCGCGGCGAACGACCAGCGGCGCTCACAGGTCCGCACGGTGGATCGCTCGGAGCGGATCCGGACTTATAACTTCCCGGAGAATCGGATCACCGACCACCGGACGGGTTATAAGGCCTACAACCTCGATCAGGTGCTCGACGGGCGCCTGGACGAGGTCGTGGAATCCCTGCGCGCGTCCGAACGCGCCGCGCGGCTGGAATCGATCGGCTGAGCGTGGACGTCGGCACACTGCTGGCCGCCGGAGCCGAACGCCTGGCCGCTGCCGGGCACCCGTCCGGACCCGCGGATGCACGGTTGCTGCTGGCGCACGCCTGGGACCGTGACGGGCACGGCCTGGACCGCGCCCGTCTCCTGGGCGAACCGGTCCCCGATCCCGTGGTGACCGCGTTCACCGGCTATCTGGGCCGTCGGGAGCATGGTGAACCCGTGCAGTACATTGCCGGCACCGCGCCCTTCCGCTATTCGGAACTCACGGTCGGCCCGGGGGTCTTCATCCCACGCCCGGAGACGGAACTGCTGGTCCAGGCGGTCCTCGACTGGTGTGCCGGGGAACATCTGGCATCCCCTGCGATCGCCGATCTGTGTGCGGGCAGTGGGGCGATCGCGTTAGCACTGGCCGGCGAACTCGAGGCCGCGGCGGTGACCGCGGTGGAGCTTTCGCCCGCGGCCCTGGAGTACACGCGGCGCAATCTGGCGGCCGCGTTCGAGGGCATGGGGGACTCCTCTGTCGAGATCGTGGCCGGGGATGCGCTGACCTACGCGGGTGGACCCTTCGACGCAGTCGTATCCAATCCACCCTATGTGCCGGCAGGCAGGGTCACCGCCGAGGTCGCTGCGAGCGATCCGGCCCTGGCGCTGTTCGGCGGGGGCGAAGACGGCCTGGACTTCCCCCTGCGGTTGATTCCGCGTGCGCGCACACTGCTGCGCCCCGGCGGGTTTTTCGCGATGGAACACGCAGAGGAACAGGCCAGGGCAGTGGCGGATGCCTACGTTTCGGCGGGCTTCGTCCAGGTGACCACGCATGCCGACTACACTGGGAGGAGCCGTTTCACGACCGGGTGCGCCCCGGTCTGAGCGGCGATCCGGGAGGCGCGGTGCCCACAACACAGTGGACGCCGGAGGGACGCCCGGCACACGACTGGAGGATGTATAACTGTGGCGCGCACTTACGATCTGCGCAACGATGATATCCGCGACCTGGTCCTGAGCGAGGCCGTGCGCACCGTCCGCGATGAGGAACTGCTGGTTGTCCCGACGGATACCGTCTACGGAATCGCGGCAGACGCCTTCTCGCCGGCCGGGGTGCGGGATCTGCTGCTGGCCAAGGGCCGCGGCCGCGATATGCCCCCGCCCGTGCTGGTGCCATCGGTCGATACGCTCTACGCGCTGACAGAGGGCCTGACCGAACAGACGATCGCCCTGGCCGAGGAATTCTGGCCGGGCGCCCTGACGATCATCTGCAATGCCCAGCCCGCCCTGCAGTGGGACCTCGGCGAGACCCACGGGACCGTGGCGCTGCGCATGCCCGACCACGAACTAACCCTCGAACTGCTGGCCAAAACGGGACCATTGGCGGTGTCCTCGGCCAATACCTCGGGTGATCCCGCCGCCGAGGAAATCGGACGGGCCCAGGAGATGCTGGGCGACAAGGTCTCGCTCTACCTGGATGCCGGACCCGTGGCCGGCCAGGGATCCTCGACGATCGTCGACATGACCGCGGTCCCTCCGCGCATTGTGCGCACCGGCCCGATTTCCTACGATGCGCTCAAGGCCATCGTGCCCGAGCTGCTCGATCTCGACCACAGCTGATCCGTGCGCGCATATCTGTTCATCGTCTTCGTCTCGGCGATCGTCTCCTATCTCGTCACCCCGATGGTCAGGCGGGTCGCCGAACGCGGGCAGATCTTCGCGGCGCTGCGCGCCCGCGACGTCCACTCCGTGCCGACGCCCAGACTGGGCGGGGTGGCGATCTTCTGCGGTGTGATGGTGGGCCTGCTGATGGCCAGCTGCACGCCCTTCCTGGAGGACCTGTTCGAGGCTCCGGGGCCCGTTATCGGTGTCGCCGGCGCGGCAGCACTGTTGTGCCTGTTGGGCGTCATCGACGACATCTGGGACCTGCACTGGTTGACCAAACTGGCCGGTCAGACCATTGCCGCGGGCTTTATGGCGCTCAATGGGGTGGCACTGCTGTCCATTCCCTTCAACTCGGTGATCATCGGGTCGAGCAGGATGTCCCTGGTGCTGACCGTGCTCGTGGTCCTTGTGACGATCAACGCGGTGAACTTCGTCGACGGGCTCGATGGACTGGCCGCCGGGGTGGTGACGATCGGCGGTTCGGCATTCTTCGTGTACTCGTACATGCTGGCCAGGGCCACAGCGGTGGACAGCTACGCCAACCTCGCCTCGCTCATCATCTCCGTGCTGATCGGCGCGTGCATCGGTTTCCTTCCCCACAACTTCAATCCCTCGCGAATCTTCATGGGGGACTCTGGCTCGATGCTCATCGGCCTGTTGCTCGCGGCTTCGACGATCAGGGTCACCGGGCAGGTGGACCCTGCCGCGCTGGCCAGTACCAGGGCGCTGCCGACCTATCTGCCGATCCTGCTTCCGCTGGCGGTGATGGCGCTGCCGCTGATCGATCTGCTGTTGGCGGTGGTGCGCCGGATGGCGGCGGGCAAGTCTCCCTTCACCGCCGACGCCAAACATCTGCACCACAGAATGCTGCGATTGGGGCACAGCCATGCCCATGCCGTGCTCATCATGTACCTGTGGACCGCCGTGGTCGCCTATGGCTGCGTCGCCTTCCTGCTGTTCGACGTACGATATGTGGTCGCCGGACTGGTGATAGCCCTGTTGGCGACGCTGCTGTTGACCTTCTACCCGTTATTGCGGCGCAGGCGCGTGGCACGCGCCCTGGCCCGAAAGGACTCCTGAGAATGCCGAAGAACGAAACCGAAGTCCAGTCACGCTGGCGTGCGGTGCTGCGTACCCTGGTGTTGCGCGCCGTCCTCATCGAGGTCGTCGTGGCCGTGGCCTCACTGGCCCTGGGCGGCCTGTTCGCCGGTTCCCGTGGATTGGCCGGAGCCGGGATCGGCGCGGGAATCGCCGCCGTGTTCCTGCTGCTCAGCGTCGTCATCATGTACTTCGGACGTGACCTGGACGTGGGAATCCTGGGTGGCCTGCTGGGTCTGGCCTTCATCGTCAAGGCGTTCATCCTGATGATCATGATCTGGGCGATCAAGGACGCACAGTGGCTGTCCGGGCCCGTCGCCTTCTTCACCATCATCGCCGCGGTCCTGCTGACCACCGTGTTGGAAGTCCTCACCATGCTCAAGGCCCGTGTTCCCTATGTCGATCCCGAGGCGGGGCGGGACGCCCACTGAGAGCAGGGTCACCTCATCCAAGTGTTGAGAACAAGTTGTGAACTCAACATGTAAATTGGTAGAGTTTCTACGGTGTGTAGCGGAGATCCGCATACGCACCAGCCATACCACCTCCCGCGGGTGACCGCGGTCGGGTGCCACCAAGGCCCGCCACGTCGAAGTCGACGGGCCTGATACCGGGAGATTAACCGTAAAGTGGATTTGTCGATCGCGAGCAATATGACAGTTCTGGCGGAGTTCCATGCGCCGGCCATCAGTGAGTTCTTCCCCGGCGGCGTACTGTTCACCGGTACCCCCTTCGAACTCAACCGCGTCGGTCTGGTCCGTTTGGTCGGTGCCATCGCCATCGGGCTGTTGCTGTTCCTGGGCACGCGCAAGATGAAGCTGGTCCCCGGACGCTTCCAGTCCTGCATGGAAATGCTCTGGGACTTCGTGCGCGTCGGTATCGCGCAGGACACGATGGGCAAGAAGAACGGGGAGAAGTTCCTTCCCGTCATCGCCACCATCTTCTTCATGGTCCTCGGGCTGAACGTCACCGGCTTCATTCCGTTCCTCAACATCTCCGGCGCCTCGGTCATCGGCGTGCCGCTGGTGCTGGCCCTGGTCGTGTACTTCACCTACCACATCGCCGGTATCCAGGCGAAGGGCCTGGGCGGCTATCTGAAGGACTCCCTGATCCTGCCCGGTGTGCCGTGGCCGCTGCACGTGCTGATGATCCCGATCGAGTTCCTCACCAAGTTCGTCATCCAGCCCTTCACGCTGACGCTGCGACTGCTGTGCAACATGATCGTCGGCCACCTGCTGTTGGTGCTGTGCTTCTCGGCGACTTGGTTCTTCTTCTTCGACGCCTCGCTGGGCTTCAAGGTCTTCGGCGTCGTCACCATCCTGGGCGGATTCTTCGTCACCCTCCTCGAAATTCTGATCGCGGTCCTGCAGGCGTACATCTTCGCCCTGCTCGCCGCCGTCTACATCAACCAGGCCATCTCCGACGAGCACTGACCCCGCGGGTCCATGCGACCCCGGTCAGCCGTCGGACAAGGTCCGGCCCATAGATCTGTAACGCTCGACGTTACTCGCTCCGGTAAGCCTCCGGAGTCCAAACCGAAAGGAAACATCCAACGTGGATATTCTCGCTGAAGCAGCAGTGAACGGTTCGCTTTCGACCGTTGGCTACGGCCTCGCGGCCATCGGCCCCGGCATCGGTGTCGGCCTCGTCATCGGTAAGACCATCGAGGGCACCGCCCGCCAGCCCGAAATGGCCGGCCAGCTGCGCGGCCTCATGTTCATCGGTATCGCCCTGATTGAAGCCCTGGCTCTGATCGGCATCGCCACCCCCTTCTTCCTGCCGTAATAAGAGTTAGGACAAACCGTAAATGACTCCGATGATTTTGGCCGCGGAAGAAGCGCAGAACCCGCTGATTCCCGCCGTCTACGACATCGTCTGGAGTGCGGTAATCTTCATCGTCCTTTTCTTGATCGTGTGGAAGTTCGTCATTCCCTCGTTCAAGAAGACCCTGGACGAACGCGCAGCGCGCATTCAGGGTGGAATTGAAAAGGCGGAGAAGGTTCAGGCAGAGGCCGATGCCGCTCTCCAGGAGTACCAGCAGCAGCTCAACGAAGGACGGGCCGAAGCCGCGCGACTGCGCGAAGAGGCCCGGGCCGACGGTGAGAAGATCCGTGCGGAACTCAAGGACCGCGCGAGCGCGGAAGCCGATCGTATCACCGAGAACGCCAAGGCCCAGATCGAGGCCGAGCGTCAGGCCGCACTGGTTTCACTCCGCAGTGAGGTCGGCACTCTGGCCACGGATCTCGCCAGCAAGATCGTCGGCGAGTCCTTGGCAGACGATGCCAAGTCGGCTGCCGTCGTCGATCGTTTCATCGCCGATCTGGATGCCCAGACTCCGGCGAAGGTCTCCGGTGATGAGTGATGTTGCAGTCAAGCAGGAACTCTCTGACCACGGCGCTTGAGCAGGCCTCGGCCCGGATCGAAGCGGGCGACCCCGCAGCTCTGGGCCAGGATCTGCTGGGCATTGTGGGCGTGCTGGCGGAGAACTACGCGCTGCGTCGTTCTCTGGCCGACGCCGCGCTGACGGTGGACGCGAAGAACGGTCTGTTGGACTCGTTGTTCTCCTCCGTTGTCACGGCAGACGCGCTTGGCCTGGCGAAGCAGATCGTTGCACTGCGCTGGGTGCGCGCGCAGGACCTGCTGACCGGTTTGGAACAGTCCGGTATCACGTGCCTGGCCGCCTCGGCGCAGGCACGGGGTGCGCTGGGTACCGTGGAAGAAGAGGTCTTCCGCTTCACCCGGCTGCTCGCCGCGGACCACGACCTGGATCGCGCGGTGGAATCGACCGCGGGGCTCGACGCCAAGTTCGGCCTGTTGGATGCCCTGCTGGCCGGCAAGGTGGCCTCCGAGTCGCTGAGCCTGGTCAAGCAGGCGGTGGCCCACCCGCGCGGCAAACGCGTGGTGGAGGTCCTCGAATCGTACAGCGCGGTGCTGGCGGCCCGACAGGCCCGTTCGGTCGCCGATGTCACCGTTGCCAAACCGCTGGACGCGGGCCAGGCCGAGAAGCTTGCCGCGGCACTGGGCAAGTCCTACGGTCGTGAACTCGCACTCAACGTCAAGGTCGATCCGACCGTGGTCGGCGGCGTGCGGGTCCAGGTGGGCGACGAGGTCATCAGCTCGACGATCCAGGACCGCTTGGCCGAACTGAAACGCCGTCTGGCCAGCTGATACCGCACGTAATAGACGCTGATCCGCGGCCGCGCGTACGGTCGCACGCAACACACGTAAAGGAAGCAGGGAAACCGCAATGGCGGAACTGACAATTCGCCCGGAGGAGATCCGGGACGCCCTGGGCAAGTTCGTGGACACGTACTCGCCGCAGGCCGCAGACAAGACAGAGGTCGGCAAGGTCGTCACCGCCGGTGACGGTATTGCCACCGTTTCCGGTCTGCCCGGCGCAATGGCCAATGAGCTGCTGCGCTTCCAGGACGGGACGCTGGGTCTGGCCCAGAACCTCGACGAACGCGAGATCGGCGTCGTCGTGCTGGGTGAGTTCTCGACGATCGCGGAAGAGCAGGAAGTCTACCGTACCGGGGAAGTGCTCTCCGTGCCGGTCGGCGACAACTTCCTGGGCCGCGTCGTGGACCCGCTGGGCGCCCCGATCGACGGACTCGGCGAGATCGTCGCCGAGGGACATCGCGAGCTGGAGCTGCAGGCTCCCAACGTGATGAGCCGTAAAGAGGTCAAGGAACCGCTGCAGACGGGTCTGAAGGCCATCGACGCGATGATTCCGATCGGCCGTGGTCAGCGTCAGCTGATCATCGGCGACCGCAAGACGGGTAAGACCGCCATCGCGCTCGACACGATCATCAACCAGAAGGCCAACTGGGAGTCGGGCGATCCGAAGAAGCAGGTCCGCTGCATCTACGTCGCCTGTGGTCAGAAGGGCTCGACGATCGCCTCCGTGAAGCGCGACCTCGAAGAGGCCGGCGCAATGGAGTACACGACCATCGTCGCCTCCCCGGCCTCCGACCCCGCCGGTTTCAAGTACCTGGCGCCCTACGCGGGCTCCGCGATCGGCCAGCACTGGATGTACGAGGGCAAGCACGTCCTCATCGTCTTCGACGATCTGTCCAAGCAGGCCGAGGCCTACCGTGCCATTTCACTGCTGCTGCGTCGCCCGCCGGGCCGTGAGGCATACCCCGGCGACGTCTTCTACCTGCACTCCCGCCTGCTGGAACGCTGCGCGAAGCTGTCGGACGAACTGGGTGGCGGTTCGATGACCGGTCTGCCGATCATCGAGACGAAGGCGAACGACGTGGGTGCGTTCATCCCCACCAACGTCATCTCCATCACCGACGGCCAGATCTTCCTGCAGTCGGACCTGTTCAACGCCAACCAGCGTCCTGCGGTCGACGTGGGCGTCTCGGTTTCGCGTGTTGGCGGTTCGGCCCAGACCAAGCCGCTGCGCGGTGTGTCCGGCACGCTGAAGATCTCGCTGGCCCAGTACCGTTCGCTCGAGGCCTTCGCGATGTTCGCGTCCGATCTGGACCCGGCGACCAAGCAGCAGCTGGAACGCGGTGCCCGTCTGATGGAACTGCTCAAGCAGGGTCAGTTCACCCCGATGCCCGCCGAGAAGCAGACCGTGTCCGTGTGGGCCGGTTCGGAAGGCTACCTGGATGACGTGGCGGTCGACGACGTGCTGCGCTTCGAGGCGGAATTCCATGCCTACCTGGAGCGCAAGACGGATCTGCTGGAGACCATCCGCGATCTCAAGGACAAGCTGTCCGGTGATCTGATCGACCAGCTCAAGACCGCGGTGACGGACTTCAAGAAGGAGTTCCAGGCCGGATCCTCCACTGGCGTCCAAGCCGGAACCGAGGCGCACGACGCCGCGGATTCGGACGAGGTCGTACAGGAGAAGATCGTCAAGCAGCGCTGAGCGCTGCCCGACGACGCTTAAGGAAAGGAATACTCCATGGGTGCTCAGCAGAGGGTCTTCAAAGCGAAGATCAGCTCCACATCGTCCTTGCGGAAGATCTTCAAGGCGATGGAGCTCATTGCTGCGTCCCGGATCCAGAAGGCGATCGCGCGGGTCAAGGGCTCAACGCCCTACGCACAGGCCCTGACCCGCGCGGTGTCGGCGGTTGCGACCCTGTCGAATGTGGACCACGTGTTGACGACGGAACGCGAAGATGTCCGTAGCGCGGCTGTCGTCGTCATGGGTCCCGACCGTGGTTTCGCCGGCGCCTACTCCTCGAATGTGATCAAGCAGGCCGAGGAACTCGTCGAGTTGCTGCAGGCCGAGGGGAAGCAGGTCAAGCTGTACACCGTCGGCCGGAAGCCGGAGACCTACTATACGTTCCGCGACCGCGCCATCGAGCGCTCGTGGACCGGGATCTCCGAAACCCCGACCTACGAGGACGCCCGCGAGATCGGCCAGACGCTGCTCGGTTCTTTCGAAGCAGGCAGCGCCGGCGGCGGCGTCGATGAGCTCTACCTGGTCTTCACCCGCTTCAAGTCGAGCGTGGCCTACGACCCGGAATACCTGCGGCTGCTGCCGCTGGAGGTCGTAGACGCCCCCGAGGCTCCGGGCAATCAGGCACCGGCGGCCGGCGGCGAGGTGTTCCCCCTCTACGAATTCGAGCCGAGTTCGGAGGCCGTGCTGGACGCACTGCTGCCGAAGTACATCGAATCGCGTATTCTGGCCGCACTGCTCAACGCCTCGGCGAGCGAGCAGGCTGCGCGTCAGCAGGCCATGAACACCGCCGTGGACAATGCGGATGAGCTGATCAAGACGTACACCCGACTGGCCAACAACGCGCGTCAGGCGGAAATCACGGCGGAGATCTCCGAGATCGTGGGCGGTGCCGATGCGCTGGCCTCGTCCGGGGTCGCCGACTGAGTGAGCTTGTAACAGAGAGCAGAAAAGAAAGTAGACATGACTGCCACAACTTCGGAAACCCCCCAGGTCCAAGGGACCATTGGTCGGATCTCCCGTGTTATCGGCCCGGTCGTTGATATCGAGTTCCCGCTCGACGCGGTTCCCTCGATCTACAACGCCCTGACCACGCACGTGGACCTGGCCGAGGGCACGCGTAAGATCACCTTCGAGGTGGAACTGCAGCTGGGCAACGGCATCGTCCGTGCCATCTCCCTGCAGCCGACCGACGGCCTCGTCCGCGGCCAGGAGGTCGTCGACTCCGGTGCACCCATCTCGGTGCCGGTCGGCGATGTCACCAAGGGCAAGGTCTTCAACGTCACCGGTGACGTGCTCAACGATTCGATGATCGACGAACCGTACGAGATCACCGAGCGTTGGTCCATCCACCGCGAGGCGCCCAACTTCGACCAGCTGGAGTCGAAGACCCAGATGTTCGAAACGGGCATCAAGGTCATCGACCTGCTGACACCGTACGTGCAGGGCGGTAAGATCGGCCTGTTCGGCGGCGCCGGCGTCGGCAAGACCGTGCTGATCCAGGAAATGATCACCCGTGTGGCCCAGGACCACGGCGGTGTCTCCGTCTTCGCCGGCGTCGGCGAGCGGACCCGTGAGGGCAACGACCTGATCATGGAAATGGACGAGTCTGGCGTGCTGGACAAGACCGCACTGGTCTTCGGCCAGATGGACGAACCGCCGGGCACCCGTCTGCGCATCGCCCTGACCGGTCTGACCATGGCGGAGTACTTCCGCGATGTCCAGAACCAGGACGTGTTGTTGTTCATCGACAACATCTTCCGGTTCACCCAGGCCGGCTCCGAGGTTTCGACGCTGCTGGGCCGGATGCCCTCGGCCGTGGGCTACCAGCCGACGCTGGCCGATGAGATGGGCGTTCTGCAGGAGCGGATCACGTCGACGCGTGGTCACTCGATCACCTCGATGCAGGCGATCTACGTTCCCGCCGACGACTACACCGACCCGGCTCCGGCGACGACCTTCGCCCACCTGGACGCGACGACCGAGCTCAACCGCGATATCGCATCGCGTGGTCTGTACCCGGCCGTGGACCCGCTGACGTCGACCTCGCGCATCCTCGATCCGCTGTACGTGGGCCAGGCCCACTACGACTGCGCGGTCAGGGTCAAGCAGATCCTGCAGAAGAACAAGGAACTGCAGGACATCATCGCGATCCTCGGTGTCGACGAACTGTCCGAAGAGGACAAAGTCACCGTGCACCGTGCCCGTCGCATCGAGCAGTTCCTGTCGCAGAACACCTACACCGCTCTCCAGTTCACCGGCGTCGAGGGCTCGACGGTTTCCATCAAGGACACCATCGACGGCTTCAACGGCATCTGCAACGGCGATTACGACCACATTCCCGAGCAGTGCTTCTTCAATGTGGGGCCGATCGAAGACGTTCTGCGCAACTACGACGAGCTGCAGAAGGAGAACTGATCCATGGCTCTCAACGTCACCGTGGCCGCAGCACACGCCGCCGTTTGGTCGGGCGAGGCGACCCGGGTGTCGGCGAAGACCGTGGACGGTTCGATCGGCATCCTGTCGGGGCATGAGCCCGTGTTGGGCGTTCTGGCCCCCGGCGAGGTCACGATCACCACTCCGTCCGGCGATGTGGTGAAGGTCCATTCGGACGGAGGCTTCCTGTCCGTCAACCGTGACGACGTCACGGTGGCCGCGGACTCCGCCGAGCTGATCAAATAAGAAGAGCGCGCGACGTGAACCCTACGCACCTACTGATTATTCTGCTCTCGTTGGTAGGGCTGGTAGCGGTCTACGTCGCCGTTCTCATTTCCCGGCGCCGGGCCCTCTCACGAAGGCCCGGCGCTGTGGAATGCACCATGCACGTGGGCGCGGAGAAATCCCGCCCACGTTGGCGTTTGGGCTTCGCCGTACTCGGCGTCGAGTCCTTTCAGTGGTTCCCGCTGTTCGGGCTGTACACCAAGCCCGCTCTGACCCTGCCGCGCGCTGATATCGAGATCGCCGCGCGCCGCGCGCCCGAGCCGACGGAGGAGCCGAGCCTGCAGCCCGGGGCAATCGTGGTCGATATCGTCTCCGGTGGTTTCGCCGGAGCGCCCCGCACGTTTTCCTGCGCAATCGCCGGTGAACCACTGGCGGCGTTCTCCTCGTGGCTGGAATCCGCGCCACCTGGACTCAATCATTCGATGGGACGGTTTACTTAAATGGAGGTCCTCCGGTTGACGGGGCCCTGCCGGCTGAACGGCGTGGTCGAGGTCCGCGGTGCGAAGAACAGCGTGCTCAAGCTGATGGCCGCCACCCTGCTGGCCCCCGGCCGCTCGACCATCGTCAACGTCCCGGCGATTCTGGACGTGACAATCATGGTCCGTTTGCTCGAGCGTCTGGGCTGCACGATCGACTACGATGCGCAGGCCGGTGAGGTCTCCATCGACGTGCCCGCGGCACCTGGGATCAGGGCGGACTACGAATTGGTCCGTGCGATGCGCGCCTCGATCTCCGTGCTGGGCCCCCTGGTGGGCCGGATGGGGCAGGCCCAGGTCGCCCTGCCCGGCGGGGACGCGATCGGTTCGCGCGGGCTCGATCTGCATGAAGCGGGCCTGAAGGAGATGGGCGCCGAGGTCCACCTGGATCACGGCTACTTCGTCGCGGCAGCACCCCATGGCCTGTACGGTACGCACTTTCACCTTGATTTCCCCTCGGTCGGAGCAACGGAGAACCTGGTGATGGCGGCGGTGCTGGCCGATGGCACCACCGTGCTGGACAATGCGGCCAAAGAACCCGAAATCGTCGATATCTGCACGATGCTCGTCGAAATGGGCGCGGATATCCGGGGGATCGGCACGTCCCAGCTGACCATCTCAGGGGTCTCCGAACTGCACCCGGTGACCCATCGTTGTGTGGGGGACCGGATCGTGGCGGGTTCGTGGGCCTTCGCCGCCGTTATCACCGGTGGTTCGATCGAGGTCCATGGCGCTGGTACCGAACTGCTGCCGCATGTCTTCGAGAAACTCGAAACTGCCGGTGCCGTGGTCGAACGGGTCGAGGCCGTGGGCGGTGGCTTCCGGGTCACCGGACCGACGCGCCCACACAGTGTGCGCATCTCCACCCTGCCCTATCCTGGATTCCCCACCGACCTTCAACCCTTCGCGATCGCGCTCAACGCGGTCGCCGATGGTGAGGGATACGTCACCGAGAACCTGTTCGAGGCGCGCTGGCGGTTCGTCAACGAGCTGGCCCGGCTGGGCGCACAGGTATCCGTCGACGGTAATCATGCGCTCATCACGGGGGTTCCCGAACTCTCCGGTGCCGAGGTGGAGGCCTCGGACATTCGGGCCGGTGCGGCACTGGCGATTGCCGGCCTGGCCGCCACCGGGGTATCGGAGATCTCCGGGGTCAGCCATATCGACCGCGGCTATGAGTTCTTCGTGGACAAGCTCAAATCCCTGGGTGCCGACATCGAGCGCATCGAGCGTGCGACCGTACTCGACATCGACTGAGCCGAGCACGGTCTGACCCCGGCCGGGGAGAGCGCAGCTGGGGGCGTGGGCCCGGCTCCTCAGAAGAGACGGGTCTCCGGGTCGTCCATCCCGCGCAGCGCATCGTAGTCCAGCACCACACAGCGGATGCCACGGTCCTCGGCCAGTGTGCGGGCCTGCGGTTTGATTTCCTGCGCAGCGAAGACGCCGGCGACCGGCGCCAGGAGCGGATCGCGGTTCATCAGTTCCAGGTAGCGCGTCAGTTGTTCGACCCCGTCGATTTCGCCCCGGCGCTTGATCTCCACCGCCACTGCGCCACCTGCGGAGTCCCTGGCCAGGATGTCGACGGGTCCGATCGCCGTCATGTACTCGCGGCGCACGGTTGCGAAACCGGTGCCCAGCGTTTCGATGTGCTCGGCCAGCAATTCCTGCAGGTGGGCCTCGACGCCGTCCTTGATCAAACCCGGATCCACCCCGAGATCGTAACTGGTGTCCGTATGGACGGCGAAGATCGTGATGACCAGTCTGTCACCGGTCTTCTTGTGCTCGACCTGCCAGATCTCCTGTGCGCCGGCGGCGGCCTGTTCCGCGTCCGGTTCGCTGACCCGCACGGTTGCCGGCGGGCTCATCCAGTTCAGCGGCTTGTACGAGCCGCCGTCGGAGTGAACCAGGACCGAACCATCGGCCTTGAGCATGAGGACCCGATCCGCGGCGGGGAGATGGGCGGCCAGACGGCCGGAATAATCAACTGAGCACTTCGCTACAACCAAACGCACGGCAGACCACTCTACCGCATGACAAAATAGGGGACATGCCTCGATCCTCGAACTCGCGTAGAAAGAACAAATGGCAAAGGGAGACCCACGAACTGGGTATCTCACTCAATTCGATCCGTCATGTGGTCGAGGGCCCCGACGGCGAATGGGTGGTCCAGTCGGTACGGGGGAACTCATCGGGGAAGGTCTACACCTGCCCCGGGTGCAATCAGGACTTGCCGGCGGGTACACCCCACACGGTGGCCTGGCGTTCCGAGGACGAATTCGGCGTGGGAGTCGGGCTGGCCCACCGCAGACACTGGCACACCTCGTGCTTCAACGCCCGCCACCGCAGGCGGTGACGGGTGTTGAAGCCGGAACCGGGTTCGGAGAGCCCGGACCTCAGCGGTTCCGATTGTTGTTCCGGGGCAACGACTCGGTGGGTGCGTCGGCTTGCTCCTGGGGCTTCGTCTGGGGCTGCTTGGCCTCGGTACCGCCGGAAGGCGCCGCGTCCTTGGCGCTACCGCCGTCGGACTGCAGACGCCCCTTCGCCTTGACTCCGCCGGTGCCCCGGGCAGGCGACGGGGTATTGGGAGCGTCCTTCGGGCGTGCCGCAGCGCCCTTGGGCGCTTCCTGTGCCTTGAGCTGATCGAGTTCCTCACCCGAGGCGATGCGCTCGGTCGGGAAGGCCGCGGCCTTGACCTGATCGGACTTGTCCTCGGCCAGGTCGATATCGTCGAACAGCCCGGGGGCTGCGAACATGGAGCGCAACTGCTCGAGCTGTGCTGTGATGGTGCGCCGCTGTTTGGTCAACAGATCGACCTGGGCCTGGGCGGCCGAGACATTGCGCTTGGCCTCCGCCGAGGACTCCTCAATGGTCGCCTCGGCAGTGGCGCGGGCCTCGGAGATGAGCTCCTGGGAGCGCTTCTTCCCATCGGCGATGATCTGGTCGGCCTTGTCCAGCGCCTCCTTGCGGATGGCCTCGGCCCTGGCGGCGGCCTGCGTGGCGGCCTCGTCCGCTTCGGCGGCACGCGCCTTGGCCTCGTTCGTCAGCCGGTCGTTGTCCTGTGCCGCCTTGGCGAAGCGGGCCTGTTCGTCCTTTTCGTGCGCCTGGCGCCGGTTGGCCAGCTCGACGTCCAGTGCGTCGGCGCGCTGCTGGGCTTCCTCGGCCGTCTTCTCTGCTCGAGTGGTGAGTTCTTTCGCCTTGGCCTCGGCCTGTTCGGTGACCTTCCTGGCAGCGGCCTCGGCTTCGGACCTGACTTTCTGGGACTCCTCGGCGGCGGAGGTGCGCAACTGCTGGGCCTCCGTCTTGGCCGTGGTGCGCAGATCGGCGACTTCCTTCTGGGCGTCCGCCCTGGTCGTGGACAGCTCCCGTTTGAGCGCTTCACGGGACTGCGAGGCCTCCTGCTCGACCTCGCTGCGCAGCTGTGCCGCCTTGCGCTGTGCCGCGGCCACCAGTTCCTCCGCCTTCGTCTGCGCGGCGGTTGTGGTCTCCTTGGCGCGCAGTTCGGCGGCCTGTTTGATCGCTTCGGCTTCGTTGCGCGCCGAATTCAGGGTGTCATTGGACTCCGTGCGCATCCGCGCGCGCGAACTGGCGGCGTCCGCGCGGGCCTTGTTGCGGATCGTCTCCGCATCCGCAGTGGCCTGGGCGAGGGTCTCCCTCGCCTGCGACTCAGCGATCTTGAGCAGATGGTCGATCCGGCTGCCGGGTGCACCCTGCGACTCCGGGGAGGACTCCGCAGCCTTCTTCAGCTGGGCCTTGGCCTCCGAGAGTTCCCCTGCGATCTGGAGCTTGGCGCGATCGGCCGTGATGACCTGGCTGCGCGCATCCGTCAGCGCCTTGCGCAGGGAGTCGATCTCACCGCGCAATTGCGCGATGCGGGAATCGACCTCGTTCTTCTCATAACCGCGCATCGACGTGCGGAACTCTTCGGGGGGTGTCACGTTCGCTCCTAGTGTGTCTGGGCCTGGCTTCGCCGTTAACTCTAGTGAGTGAAGTTGAGGATTGCTGGGACCTCCATCATTCGTCGGGTCGTGTCCCACGGAGGTGGGGGAGGGTGCCGGGATGGTGGAAGTGCATTAAGCTGGGCGAGCGTGGTCACACGGTCCGTGGGTGCCACCCGAACCCAACCGGCATGCTCGTTCGATCGCGCCGAAATGCATTGACAACGTCGTTGACCGCAGCTGGTCCGCGACCGGAGAACAGGAGTGAACATATGGCCGAAGCCGTGATCGTCGCGGGCGCCCGTACCCCGCAGGGAAAGCTGCTGGGCGGACTGTCCGGCCTGTCCGCCGTCGACCTGGGCGCAATCGCCATCAAGGGCGCCCTTGACAAAGCGGGTGTGGCCGGCGAAGCCGTCGAGTACGTGCTCATGGGCCAGGTGCTGCAGGCCGGGTTGAGTCAGGGGCCCGGGCGTCAGGCGGCTGCCAAAGCCGGTATTCCGATGAACGTGCCCGCGGTAACCCTGAACAAACTGTGCCTCTCGGGCATCAACACGATCACGCACGCGGCGATGTTGGTGCGCGCCGGCGAATACGATGTGGTGGTCGCCGGTGGGCAGGAGTCGATGACGAATGCCCCGCACATGCTGGAGAAGTCCCGTCAGGGTTACAAATACGGCACGGTGCCGCTGCGCGACCACATGGACTACGACGGGCTGTGGGACGCCTTCACCGACCAGGCGATGGGTGCGCTGACCGAGGACGCGAACGCCGGGGACGTGGAGTTCTCCCGCCTGGCACAGGATGAGTTCGCCGCACGCTCGCATCGGCGGGCCGGTGCCGCCTGGGAGGCGGGCCGCCTGGTCGACGAGGTCGTGCCCGTGACGATCAGGACCCGCAAGGGCGAGGTCGTCGTCGACCGGGACGAGGGCGTCCGCCCGGATTCCACTGCGGAGTCCCTGGCGGGTCTGCGGCCGTCGTTCAGGCCCGACGGCACGATCACCGCGGGCAATGCGTCACCGATCTCCGACGGGGCGGCGGCCGTGGTCGTGATGAACAAGGACAAGGCAGTCGCAGCTGGTCTGCCGATCCTGGCCGAGATCCGCTCCCACGCCTGGACGGCGGGGCCGGATTCGACTCTGCAGCACCAGCCGTCGCAGGCGATCAAGCAGGCCGCGGCGCGTGAGGGCGTGGCGGCGAACTCCTTCGACCTGTACGAGATCAACGAGGCCTTCGCCCAGGTGGGACTGGCCAGTATGCAGGACCTGGGCATCGACGCCGAACGGGTCAACGTCAATGGCGGGGCGATCGCCCTGGGGCACCCGATCGGGGCCTCGGGTGCGCGCATCGTGTTGACCCTGGCCCACGAACTGAAACGCCGCGGCGGTGGCCTGGGTGTGGCGGCGCTGTGCGGTGGCGGCGGTCAGGGCGACGCGCTGGTGATCAAGGTGGAGGGCTGAGACGTGCTCCTGGCCTTTTCGGTTTCGCCCTCGGGAGGGGAAGACCCCTCGGGTAGCGGGTCGGTCCACGATGCCGTCGCCGCCGCCCTGGAGGTCGTGCGGGCCTCCGGCCTGCCCAACGAAACGTCCTCGATGTTCACTACGGTCGAAGGGGAGTGGGACGAGGTCTTCGCCGTGGTCAAGGCCGCGACGCAGGCCGTTGCCGCCTACGGTCCGCGCGTTTCCCTGGTCATGAAGGCCGATATCCGTCCCGGCCACACCGGGGAGATCACCGGCAAGGTAGAACGGGTCGAGGCCGCGCTGGCCGAACGCCTGGACGCCCACCGGGGATGATCGGCGCCTGTGGGGCCCGAGGTGAAACCCCCGGGTCCCACAGGGTAACCTAGTCCTGGACCTGCGGTTTCCGCGGGTCCTTGGCCTCCGTAGCTCAGTGGATAGAGCAGTGGGTTTCTACCCCATGTGCCGCGGGTTCGAATCCTGCCGGGGGCGCAGAGGTGTATGCGGCACGGGTCGCGGCTACGGCTCGATCGGATGCCACAGATCGTCTCAGGCTATAGGATCGCAGCATGAGCTATCAGCCGGCAGCAGACCGTTATGCACACATTCCCGTCCGCCGTTCGGGCCGCAGTGGCCTGCAGTTGCCCGGCCTGTCCCTGGGACTCTGGCAGCGCTTCGGCGATGACCGCAGCATCCAGACGCAACGGGAGATCGTGCTCGCGGCCTTCGACCGCGGTGTCTTCCATCTGGACCTGGCCAACAACTACGGCCCGCCGGCGGGTGCCGCGGAGGCGAACCTCGGCAGGATCCTCAAACAGGATCTGGCCGCGCACCGCGATGAACTGGTGATCTCCACCAAGGCCGGCTGGACCATGGGGCCCGGCCCCTTCGGGATCGGCGGCAGCCGCAAATACCTCGTATCCAGCCTGGACCGCTCGCTCGAGCGCATGGGACTGGACGCAGTCGACATCTTCTACCATCACCGGCCCGACCCGGACACCCCGCTGGAGGAGACAGCCGCCGCGCTGGACCACATCGTGCGCTCCGGCCGCGCCCACTACGTCGGCATCTCCTCCTACTCTCCCCAGGACAGCCGCACCATGGCCGGGCTGCTGCGCGGGCTGGGCACACCCCTGACGATCCACCAGCCCTCCTATTCGATGTTCAACCGCTGGATTGAAGCCGAGGGACTGGTTGACGCGGCCGCCGATGAGGGCTTCGGCATCATCGGCTTCAGCCCGCTGGCCCAGGGCATGCTGACCGACAAGTACATCGGCGGCATCCCGGACGGCGCCCGCGCAGCCCAAGGGGGCACGCTCAACCCCGACTGGCTGACAGACGAGGTGCGCGCTCGCCTGCAGGGCCTGCACGACATCGCCGCCGGACGCGGCCAGTCACTGGCCCAACTGGCACTGTCCTGGGCACTGCGCGACCCGCGCGTGACCAGCCTGGTCGCCGGGGCCTCGAACGTGGCCCAGCTGGAGGAGAACCTCGACGCGCTGGACCACCTCGACTTCACAGAAGCGGAACTGCGGGAGATCGACCGGTTCGCCGTCGACTGCGGGATCGACAACTGGGCCGATGCGCGCAACGGATCACCCGTGACTTTCCGGTGAGGCCGTGGCGCCCCTGATCACCGGAGCGACAGTCCTGCTTCGTCCATGGTGATCCGGGTGTCGATGCCCAGCCTGTCCAGGAAGTGCTCATCATGGCTGACGACGATGAGTCCGCCGCGATAATCGCTCAGCGCCGAGACCAGCTCATCGATACTGCGCAGGTCGAGGTTGTTGCTCGGCTCGTCCAGCACCAACAGCCGGCAGGGCGGATCGGCCAAGAGCAAGGTCGCCAGCGCGATGCGGAAGCGCTCCCCGCCGGACAGGTCGCCGACCCGCCGTTGGACTGTGTCGCCGCGGAACAGGAAGCGCGCCAAGCCCGCACGCAGGCGGTGCTCCGTGGCCCTCGGGGCCGCAGCTCGCACGGTCTGGAGCAGGGTCGCATCATCGTCGAGATGGTCCAGGCGCTGGGGCAGGTAGCCGATTCGGTCGGTGAGGGCCTCTGCCCGGCAACCGCGCGCGGCGCCGGCCTCCCGTTCCGGGTGGACTAGCTCCTCGAGCAGCCGGGTCTTGCCGATCCCGTTGCGCCCCGTCAGCGCCACGCGTTCAGGGCCCTGCACGATGAACTCACGGCCCCGCCCGTCGCGCAGAGCCGCCAGCCTGCGAGCCGCAGGCACCTCGGGGTCGGGCAGGTCGATCGAAATACCGGCATCGCCGCGGATCCGTTGCTCCTGCTCGGCCACAACCCGCCGGGCGGCGTCGACGGAGGCGTCGTGGCGGCCCTGCAGCTTGCCGGCGGAGACCTGCGCCTCCTGCTTGCGGTTGTTCATGATCATCTTCGGCTTGCGCTTGTTTTCGAAGTCGGTCCGCGCGTAGCGCCGGCGCCGGTCCAATTTGGTCTGCGCCTGGATCCGCTGGCGTTCCTCGGTGCGCAGCCGCTGTTCGGCCGAACGCAGGGTCTGTTCGGCGGCGGCCTGTTGGACCTCCAGGTACTCCTGGTAGGCCCGATAGGGTCCGCCGAACACCTCAAGTGCTCCGTCGCGCAGCTCCGCCGTCGAATCCATCAGATCCAACAATTCGACGTCGTGGCTGACGACGAGCAACGACCCCCGCCAGGAATCGATCGCCTCGTAGAGCAGGCTGCGGGAGGCGCGGTCCAGGTTGTTCGTCGGTTCGTCGAGCAACACGATTTCGTCGCCGGCCAGTGCCAGACCGGTCAGTGCGACCAGGACCGTCTCCCCACCGGAGAGGCTCCCGACCGGGCGGTCCAGTTCGATGTCGGTCAAACCGACGCGATCCAGCGCCGCCCTGGCACGGGCCTCGACGTCCCAGTCGTCGGCGAGGGCATCGAAATGCGCCGGGTCGACGTCTCCCGACTCGATTGCGCGCAGGGCGCTGACCTTGGATTCGATGCCCAACAGCCCGGCGACGCCGGCGCCGGTGTCCAAGACGAGGTGTTGGGGCAGATAACCGAGGTGTCCGGTGACCGTGACGGAACCGGCACCGGGGACCAGCTCGCCTGCGATGATGCGCAGCAGAGTCGTCTTGCCCGTGCCGTTGGATCCGATCAGGCCCGTGCGGCCGAGCGGGAATGTGGCGGACAGGTCACGGAACACGGTGGTGCCGTCGGGCCAGGTGAAGGAAAGGTCGGCCAGCGTCACAGCCGGCTTCTGAGTGGATAGCATGAGGACTCCCGGGTTGTCAGTTCGAGCGCTGACACCGGAGCCCTCAGTGCAGGGCGATCGACAGGGTCAGCGCGGTGGGGACGCGGCCAGACGGTCGTCGATCAGCATTGTGGGAATCCTCATGTGGAAAACGGGGACGGCTCGACGATAGCAGGCGCGCGCCGGAACCTCCAGAGATCTGCGTCACCCGGGGCGACGGCCTCCGGGCAGGGAGTCAGGCGGCGATCCCGCGCAGATAGTCGGCCAGGACCTCGGCGTGATTGTGCGCGGTGTCCTTGGACGCGAACAGCAGCACGAGCGTGTGGGCGCCGGTTGCAGTGGCACGATTCACGAGTGCTGCGGGGGCGTCCGAGCCCTCCAGCTCCGCGCGGTATTCGCCTGCGAAGTCGGGGAAGTCGACGGTTCCGGCATGGAACCGTTTCCGCAGGTCCGGGCTGGGCGCAACCTCTTTGTCCCAGGAAGCCCCGGCCAAGCGCGCCTTCTTGACTCCGCGTGGCCATAGTCGGTCCACCAGTGTCGCGTATTCGCCGGCGTCCGGCGACCAGTCGTACACACGTTCCGTCCGGATGTCCATGGCCCCAGGCTAGACCCGCTGGGTCCAAGGCGCGAGCCCGTAACGCCTCCGGACATCGTCGGGTCGGGGAGGCGTCTGCGCGAGGGGCAGTGGCCGTACCGCCTGGTATTATCTGATTGACCAATCAGATAATAAATGTGGAGGGCTGCAGGTGGCCAGGAAAGTTGATCCGGAGAGGGTCGCGCAGAAGAAGGCGGAGATCGCCGAGGCCGCCGCCCGGCTGTTCGCCACCCAGGGCTTCGAGGCGACCAGCGTTGCCCAAGTGGCACAGGAGGTCGGCATCAGCCCCGGCAGCGTCTTCTACTACTATCCGGACAAGGCCGCGCTGTTCCGCGCGCCCTTCGAAGCGGACCTGCCGGCCGCAGAGGACCTCATCGCCGGACACGCCCACACCTGCGACCCACTGGCCGCGATCCTCGACATCCTCGAAACTCTGGCCGCGGACGCCGCCTACCCCTATGCACAGGGGATGCTGATCGAATCGCTGCGGCGGATGGGCCACGATCCGGAACTCATCGCCGCCTCGGAGGCCGTGTCAGCAGTGCAGCGCGCCGGGCTGATCGATCTGATCGCCCGGGCCGCCGCAGCTGGACAGATCGACCGGGGAATCGCACCCGAAGCCGCTGCCGGCTGGTTGCTGACCATTGTCGACGCCTGCTATCTCAACGCCGAACCCGGACGAAATCCGGCGCCGGAGGTGCGGCGCACCGCCCTGGGCTACCTGAAAGGACCCCGCACATGACCGCTCCCATCCCGACGAGCACCGTCGCCATCCCCACGGGGTACAGACCGGCCTTCATCGTCGGAGGAGGCCTCATCGGCCTCCTGGCGGCATTCGTAGTCGGCCCGCTGGTCTCCTGGCTGGTCGGACGCATCGGAGACGCGCCGGGAATGCTGCGCCTTGCAGCAGAATTACCGCTGGCCTGGGCGCTCCCGGTGTTGACCATCGTCGGCGCGATCGGCGGCTTCCTCATCGTCGGAAAGTGGATGGACGAGGCCGGTGCGATCGAGGTCTCCGCCCGGGGCATCACCGTGCACACGGAGGACGCCGATCGGTTCATAGCGGCCGAGGATATCTCCGGACTGGCCCGCACGGGGCACAAGGAACTCCTCGTACTGGGCACGGGCGGGCGCGAACTCCTCCGCAGCCGACTGGAGGCCGAGATGGTCCCCGGCCTGGTAGCTGCGCTGGACGCGCACGGGCTCCCCGGACTCGCCCCCGCGGACCCCCACGAAGCGGACTTCACGACCTGGGTGGACGGCGCAGGCCTGGTGGAAGGAGACCTCGAAGAGCTGCTGCGGAGCCGCCGGCGGGCCCTGGCCGATAAACGTGGAGGCGCCGCCGAGGACGCACTGGAAGCACTGCGGGACAGAGGTGTCATGGTCCGCGACCGTGACGGCCGTCAACAGATCCGGATGATCGGCCGGCAGGGCTGAATCGTCACAGGGTCCCAGGTTCCACAGCTGCGCCACAGGCTGCACAAAGCACCCCCTTCACCCGGAACGATGTGATGGTCTCAACGCACACGACGAGGAGAACATCATGAACGTGCAGCAGCACCCGCAGTACCCGGTGAACGCCACCGCCGCGCGGCACTGGTATCAGAAGCCGGGACCCATCGGCGCCCTGGCCGCCGGCCTGGGTCTGGCCACCGGACTGGTCCTGGGGGTGCCGGCGACCTTCGGCATCGAGTCCGCGCTCGCGGCCGTGGCGGAGCAGGGAAGCACGGTCCAGCAGGCGCCGGGTTATCAGGCGGGGGTCGGAACCGGGCAACCCGGAACCGGGCGATCCGGAGTACAGGGCGCCGATGGCAGTGCCGGTCCCGGCTCGTCCGACGGCCTCGGCGATGGGGCAGGGGGCGCACGGCAGGTTCCGGGCGGACAAGACTCCGCCGGCGAAGCGGGCACCGGTACAGCTTCGGGCCAGGCAGCGGCGACCTCGGCCACCGCGAAGCAGGCGGCAGGGGTCGTCATCATCAACACGAACCTGAAGTACGAGGGCGCAGCAGGGGCGGGCACCGGCATGGTCGTCAAGTCCGACGGCACTGTGCTGACGAACAACCACGTTATCGCCGGGGCCACCTCGATCAAGGTCACCGTGCCGGCAAGTGAGAAGACGTACACGGCCACTGTGGTCGGCACACAGGCGCAGGACGACGTCGCGGTGCTCAAGCTGACCGGGGCGAAGGACCTGGCCACCGTCGCCCTCGACGAGGACCAGGAGAAGGTGGGACAGGCGATCACGGCGGTCGGCAACGCCCAGGGCAGGGGAGAGCTGGCTGCGGCCAGGGGCACCATCACCGCCCTGGACTCCACTGTGACGACCGAATCCGAGGGCACGGTCGGCTCCGAGTCACTGGACGGGATGATCGAGATCTCCGCCCGGGTGGTCTCCGGGGACTCCGGTGGGGCCCTGCTCGACGATGAGGGCGAGGTCGTCGGGATGAACACGGCGGCGTCCTCGGGCAGCAGTACGATCACCGCCTACGCCATCCCGATAGAAGACGCGATGTCGATCGCGGACAGGATCACCGCCGGGGACGAATCCGCTGGGGTGTCCCTGGGCTATCCGGCCTTCCTGGGCGTCCAGGTCGCCGCTGCAGACCAGGACTCAGCGGGGGCCGAGGGGAGTGCCGGCGGAGTCGCTTCGGGTGCGCCCGTGGCCGGTGTCATCGCCGGCACGGCCGCGGCCAAGGCCGGCCTGGAGGAGGGCGACCTGGTCACCTCGGTGGGAGGCACGAGGATTGCATCGCCCACGGCCCTGACCAAGGCGCTGTCCGGCTACGATCCCGGACAGCGGGTGAAGATCGAATGGACGGACTCCGCCGGCGCATCCCACGCCGCCACGGTCACCCTGACCCAGGGTCCGGCGTCCTGAGGGTGCCCGGCCGCTAGCGCGTGATGAAGCCGGTCACCCGTGTCACCACGTGGGCGATGGATTCCTCACAGCCGGAGTCGAGCCACCGGTAGATCAGCCAGACGGCTCCGGCGGCCACCGCCTCGACCGCCTCGACATCGGTGTGCGCGCTGGGGGTACCCAGCAGGCGCTCGACGACGAACTCGATGACCCCGCGCAGCACACGGAAACCGGCACGTGAGGGTAGAACTCGGCTGAAGAAGGCTGTGTGGATGCGCAGTCTGGTCAGTACGGTGCCCAGGTGCTCGGCGATCACAGAGTCGTCGACGGTGCCAGGGGGTGCCGGATGGATACCCGAGAAGACCTCTCGCAGCAGGTCGTCCGCAGCGGCGGCCAGGGAGGCGGGGACATCGGGGAATGCCGCATAGAACGTGGGGCGGGACACGCCTGCGCGGTTCACGATCGCGGTGATGGTCAACCTGTCGGGATCGTCCAATAGAGCCAGTTCGCGCACGGCCGTGACGATGCGCACCATGGAGTCGGGATTCCGTGGTGTCGGGTCTGCATGGGGATGCGAGCTCATGGTGTCAGCTTACGTCTGACCCCGTATACACAGGTTCCCGGCGGTGCCCCACGACGCAGGGTGAGGGTTCTGACACTACGGGTGTCGGTATAAGAATTGCCGCCTCCCACGGCGCGCCGACTGGTGGGAGACTGAGAAAACAGTCAGAGTATGAGCGTGACTACCATCGCGACGAGCGACCAACAGCTACCGACCGCACTGGGCCCTGCCCTGCGCGACCTCGTTGCCCGAGTCGGGGCGGCGCGGTTTCCCCTGGCGGCCTCCGGGGCGGAGGCGGGACGTGAACTGCAGATCAGGCTCCGGGCCCAACTCGGCGACTACCTGATTCCCAGAGCGGCCGATCCACGTGCACCGTTGCTGGTCGTCGTGGGCGGTTCGACCGGCGCAGGCAAGTCGACCCTGGTCAATTCGATCCTGCGCACGGAGGCCACCCGGGCGGGGGCACTGCGACCCACCACCACCTGGCCCGTGCTCATTCACAATCCGGCCGATGCCGACTTCTTCACCGGTAACCGCATCTTCCCCGGTCTCAAACGCATCGCAGGGGGATCTACGGCAGCCGGCAGGCCCTCGATGCAACTGGTCGAAAGCACAGAGGTCCCCGCCGGGATCGCGCTGATCGACTCGCCCGATATCGATTCGGTGGCCTCGACCAACCGCGAGGTCTCCCGTGAGCTGTTGGGAGCCGCTGACCTGTGGCTCTTCGTGACCACTTCCGCCCGGTACGCCGACGCGGCGCCGTGGGAGGTGCTCAAGGGGGCCTCGGACCGGGGGACCTCGGTTGCCGTCGTGCTCGACCGTGTCCCCGCCGATGCCAACCGCGAGGTCCGTCACCATTTAGGCGGGCTGTTGCACGCCGCGGGCCTGGGCCAGGCGCCCCTGTTCACCATTCCGGAGATCGACCTGGAACACGGATTGCTGCCCGAATCGGCCGTTTACCCCGTGAAGTCCTGGCTGTTCAACCTGGCCACGGGCGACCGCGCCCGCTTGCGTGTGATCAACCGAACCCTGCTGGGGGCCCTGCACACGGTGGGTGCGCAGATCGAGACCCTGGCCGATGATGCAACCAGGCAGGAGGACGCGCACCGCGAACTCAGCACGGCCGTCGAGGGCGCATTCGCCGGCCAGATCGACGAACTGTCCGCAGCACTGCGGCGCGGCGATGCGGTACGCGGCGAGGTCCAGGCCCGGTGGCAGGACTTCATCGGCACCGGCCAGTTCTTCAAAGGGCTCGAGCCGTCCGTCGCCCGTCTGCGTGATCGGCTGACCGCCCGGGTCGTGGGCAAACAGGACACCGCCGGCCCGCTCATCGCCTCCCTGCAGAGTTCTATCAACCAGATCATCCGACTGCACGCCGTCGAAGCGGTAGGGCGCACGGCACTGGCCTGGCAGCAGACCCCTGCCGGAACGGCCCTGCTGGACCGCAACCGGCATATGGCGGCGGTGCCGGCCAGTTTCACGGAGTCGGCCAAGGACTTCACCCGTGAGTTCGTCGGCAAGGTGTTCGCCGAGGTCTCCCAGGCATCGCAGACACGCAAGGCGAAGGCCCGTATCCTCTCCTTCGGAGTCGAGGCGGTGGGCGCCGTCGTGCTCATCTCGCTGGTTAGCGGGGTAGATGTGCAGACCCCGGGGCGTGCCAGGGTCGTCGCGAATACCGCCGAGGTCGCCGAGCACCTGCTCGACACGATCTTCGGCCCCGATGTCGTCTCCGGCCTGCTCGGCGGGCTGCGCACGGACCTGGAGGCCGGGACCGGTGAGCTGCTGCGCAGCTGCCGGCGTCCTTTCGAACAAGCCCTGACGGTGGCCGAGGTCCCGGCCAGGCAGGGACGCGGACTGCGCTCGGCGAGCGCCCGATTGGAGGAACTGCTGTGAGTGAGCCGGGCATCAAGGAGCAGATCGCTCATTATGCACAGGGCATCAGGCAGGCCCTGACCCTGCCCGCGGGGCACCTGAGCCCGGAGACTGTTGCGGAAGCCCGCAGCGTGCTCAAGAAGTCCAGTGCCCGGATGGGCATGGGGGAGGACTACACGGTCGTGGCCTTCGCCGGTTCGACCGGTTCTGGCAAGTCATCGCTGTTCAACGCGGTGTCCGGTCTGGAGCTGGCCCGCGTCGGGGTGCGCCGCCCCACCACCTCAAAGCCCACTGCCTGTGTCTGGGGCGATGGCGCGCAGGACCTGTTGGATTGGCTGGAGGTTCCCCAGGAGAACCGGACGTGGCGCGAATCCGCGCTCGACGGCGACGACGAGCGGGCCCTGCACGGCCTGGTCCTGCTTGACCTGCCGGATCACGATTCGACCGCGGTGGAACACCGGGAGGAGTCGGACCGGATGGTCGGCCTGGTCGACGTGCTGGTCTGGGTCGTCGACCCCCAGAAGTATGCAGACTTCGCCCTGCACTCGCGGTATCTCTCGCAGATGAGCGAACAGGACTCCTCAATGGTCGTGGTGCTCAACCAGGTCGATCGTCTGGCACCGGAGGACCGGGAGATCGCGGCCACCCATTTGCGCAGCCTGCTGACCAATGACGGGCTGGATCAGACCGATGTCCTCCTGGCCTCGGCGAAGTCCCGCGAGGGGGTCAAGGAGATCCGCGAGCGCCTGGTCCGTCGGGTGTCGGAGCGGGCCGCGGCCTCCCAGCGTCTGGTCGCCGATCTGCGGACGGTGGCCAGACGGATCCAGTCCGAGCTGGGCGAGCCGGTCGCCGATCCGCAGGCGCTGCCGGGTGCGGCCCGGTTGGTCTCTGCGATGACCGATGCTGCGGGCGTCGACGCACTGGGCCAGACGGTGCACGACGACTACACTCGCAGGTCCTACCAGGCGACAGGATATCCGCCACTGGTCTGGATGCAGCGGGGCAAGGCCGACCCGTTGGGATCGCGGCACGGGGCCAACCGTGCAGCGTTGATCAGGGCCTCGGTGCCTGCGACCACTCCGACGCAGAGCGCGCAGGTGGGTCTGGCCGCGCACGAAGTCGTTGCCGAGGCCGCGGCGAGCCTGCCGTCGAGTTGGCGTTCCGCGGTGTCCGAAGCCGAACGGAGCACCGCCAGTGAGCTGACCGATTCGCTCGACCAGGCGGTCACCGGAGTGCAGATCACCACAACGCCCCCGGGGTGGTGGGCCACTGCACGCTTCTTCCAGTGGCTGTTCTTCATCTTGACCCTGGTGGGCCTCATCGGCACAGTCGCCGCGATCGTCCTGGCGGTTGTGGGAACGACCGGTGTGTCATGGCCTGTGTGGATTGCGGGCCCCGTGGCCCTGTTGGTGGGCCTCATCGGGTCCCTAGTGACCTCGCGCAGCGCCAAGGGCGGGCGCGACCGTGGGGCCGATGAGGCCGAGGCCCGGGTCCACCGTGACCTCGAACAGGCCGTGCTCGCGGCGGCAGCCGGATCGTATCTGGCCCCGGTGACCGAGGTGCTGGCCGAGCACAAGGCCGTCTTCGACTCCCTGCGCTAGGCGCCCGACATCCGGCGATCGGGCGTCGCGCGCCTGTGGACCGACCGGGGACCGGCGCGTCCGCTGCCTGGGGACACGTCGACGGTGTCCACAGGCACACGTGTCTCCCTTGTGCCCGAGGTCCCGTGCCGGGTTCGCTGGTGGTGTTCACGAATACCTGTGGGAGGCAGTGATGAACACCAAGATGCTCAACCATTTCATCGGACACGTGGGCGGCCCGCCCACCGCGGGACAGGACAGGGAGGACCGGCCCTGGGTCCGGTTCCGCCTGGCGGTCGGCCACAGTTGGTTCGATCGCGAATCAGGACAGTGGAAGAACAGTGATCCGACCTGGTTCGACGTCAGCTGCAACGGGATGCTGGCGGACAACGTCAGGAAGTCGATCGACAAGGGAGACCCGGTCATCGTGCTGGGCAGGGTGACGGATCGCGAATGGAAGGATGCCGCGGGCAATGTCCGTAACAGCCTCGTCATCATCGCCGAGGCCGTCGGTCTGAATCTGCAATTCGGCAGGGGCGCGATCACCACCCGGTCCAAGCAGCAGCGCGGGGAGGAGGAACGCGACGCCCGCCTCGAGGCGGACACCGCACCGGGGTCGGACGGGCAGGACACCAATGCCTGGGGCATGAGACCGCCCCCGGACCAGGCCGAACAGCGTGCGGACTCGGAGCCGGCGGGCTTCGGCGCCGGACAGACCGGGTCCTACACCCAAGCCGTCGGTGCCGCGACGACGCCCCGCACCACCGTGAGCACTCACGTGGATGCCGCAGTCGGCGATGACGACGCGCCCTTCTGAGGTGCCGCCGCCGTGGCGGCAAGCGGCGGCACCGGGATAGAGTGGGGCCTGTGAGAGCCCACATCCAGTCCCGTGTCGTCGCCGTCCTCGGTGGCAGTGCCATGGTGCTCGCCCTGAGCGCCTGCAGCCTGTTCGGTCCTTCGGGCAGTGCTCCCGCCGATGATCCCACGCCGGGGAAGAAGCAGACTCCCGCGGATGTGCAGAAGGTGATCAAGACCCTGAAGCCACTGGCGCAGAAGGACAAGGCGCCCAGCGCCAAGGACTTCTTCCAGACGATGACCGCCGCGGGCTACAAGAAGTCCGCGCTGGAGGCCACCATCGATGCCACGCCCCTGGATACGGGGATTCCGGCCAAGATGTTCGGCGTCCGGGTGTCCGGCGGCTGCGTGATCGGCGAGATCCGCGGCGGCAAGGTCGAGGCTAAGAAGGTCCCGCGGACCAAGAGTACGGGAACCTGCCTGGTGGGCGATGTGCAACGGCCGGCGGGAGTCGCCACGCCTTCGGGGGAGCCCCGGGGTTCCGAGCAGACTGGCCCGGACGAACTGCTGCCCGGTGACGGCTGAGTCGGTCGAACAGGTCCTACGCAGTGTAAACGGTGCCGGGACTGGCCCGGGTGTGGGCTGACCGGATAGGCTAAGGGCACTATGCCAGAGTTCATTTACACCATGTACAAGGCGCGCAAGGCGCACGGTGACAAGGTCATCCTCGACGATGTGTCGATGTCGTTCTACCCCGGTGCCAAGATCGGCATGGTCGGTCCCAACGGCGCGGGTAAGTCGACGATCCTCAAGATCATGGCGGGCCTCGACCAGCCGTCGAACGGCGAGGCCAAGCTGGCCCCCGGCTTCACGGTGGGCATCCTGCTGCAGGAACCGCCGCTGAACGACGACAAGACCGTCCTGGGTAATGTCGAGGAGGGCGTTGGTGAGATCAAGGCCAAGCTCGACCGCTACAACGAGATCTCCGAGGAGATGGCCAACCCCGACGCGGACTTCGACGCGCTGATGGAGGAGATGGGCAAACTCCAGGAGGCCATCGACGCCGCCGACGCCTGGGACCTGGACTCCCAGCTGGAACAGGCGATGGACGCCCTGCGCTGCCCACCGCCGGAAACCGACGTCAAGGTCCTCTCCGGTGGTGAACGCCGCCGCGTCGCCCTGTGCAAGCTGCTGCTGGAGAAGCCCGATCTGCTGTTGCTCGACGAGCCGACCAACCACCTGGACGCGGAATCGGTGCTGTGGCTCGAGCAGCACCTGCACTCCTACCCCGGCGCCGTCATCGCCGTGACCCACGATAGGTACTTCCTCGACCACGTGGCCGAATGGATCGCGGAGGTCGACCGCGGTCACCTGTATCCCTATGAGGGCAACTACTCGACCTATCTGGAGAAGAAGGAAGAGCGCCTCCAGGTGCAGGGCAAGAAGGACGCCAAAATGGCCAAGCGGCTCAAGGAGGAACTCGATTGGGTTCGTTCCAACGCCAAGGCCAGGCAGACGAAGTCCAAGGCCCGTCTGAACCGCTATGAGGAAATGGCGGCTGAGGCGGAGAAGACCCGCAAGCTGGACTTCGAGGAGATCCAGATCCCGCCGGGCCCGCGGCTGGGCAATGTCGTCATCGAGGCGAAGAACCTGGTCAAGGGCTTCGACGGGCGCACCCTGATCGACGGACTGTCGTTCGATCTGCCGCGCAACGGCATCGTCGGCGTGATCGGTCCCAACGGCGTGGGCAAGTCGACTCTGTTCAAGACGATCGTGGGTCTCGAACCGATCGATGGTGGAGAACTCAAGGTCGGCGAAACGGTCAAGATCAGCTATGTCGACCAGAACCGCGGTGGAATCGATCCGGAGAAGTCGCTGTGGGAGGTCGTCTCCGACGGACTGGACTACATCCAGGTCGGCAATGTCGAAATGCCCTCACGGGCCTATGTCTCGGCGTTCGGCTTCAAGGGTCCTGACCAGCAGAAGAAGGCCGGAGTTCTCTCCGGCGGTGAGCGCAACCGGCTGAACCTGGCGCTGACCCTCAAGCAGGGCGGTAACCTGCTGCTGCTCGATGAGCCCACCAACGACTTGGACGTGGAGACGCTCAGCTCGCTCGAGGACGCCCTGCTGGCCTTCCCCGGTTGCGCTGTGGTGGTATCCCACGACCGGTGGTTCCTCGACCGTATCGCCACCCACATCCTGGCGTGGGAGGGCACGGAGGAAGACCCCGCCCAGTGGTACTGGTACGAGGGCAACTTCGAAGGCTACGAGAAGAACAAGGTCGAGCGCCTGGGCGAGGACGCCGCGCGGCCCCACCGGGTGACGCACCGTCGTCTGACCCGCGGCTGACACCGGCCGGGTACCGGGGCCGGAGGTCCGGGGTGAAAGAATGAGCCAATGAGTTTCGAATTGGTCAACCCCCTGATCTCCGGCCCCTTCACGCGTGTGCTCATCGAGTTGCGCTGGGGCGATATGGACGCCTATGGGCACGTCAACAACGTCACCCAGCTGAAAATCCTGGAAGAGGCACGTGTGCGTGCCTTCGGTTCCCCCACCGCCGCGCGCGATGTCCAGCCGGTGGCCGGTCCCGCCGGTGCTGCTCGGCAGGTGTTCGGCACGGCCCTGCCACAGGTGTTCCGGGCCGCCAGCGACGGCGCCGACATCCTGGTCTCGAGCCATGCGATTGAATATCGCACGCCGGTGCCTTACCGTGAGGGCCCCATCGCCGTGGACCTGGTGCTGGCGAAGGTCTCGCCGGTGCTCATCACCGTGGGCTACGTTATCGGAGAACCCGACGGCTCGGCCCAGTACTCGGTGGCCGAGACCGACGTCGTCTTCGTCGACTCCATCACCCACCGGGCGCGCCGGCTCAGCGAGCACGAATACGCGGAGCTGAGCGGGGCAGTGGTCGGCCCGATCCGGATGAAGAGGCGCAAGTGACGTCCCTGCATCCGGCCGATTCGGGAGCGCTGGCCGACTGGCAGTTGTTCACCGCCCGCCTGCTGCGGGCCGATCCGGACGCCGCCGTGCGCTTGAGCGTGGGCGGCGATGTGCTGGTGCTCACTACAGCTCCCCTGTATCCGGCCGGCTTGGGCGACACGATGCCCCTGGTGCTGGCGATGCGGATGCTGCGATTGAGTGACTCCGGGCTGGACGGGCTGGACCGGGTGGTGCCGGCTCGCGCGCTCGGCGACAGGTTCGCCCGAGCGGAAACCACCGGCGACGCCCGTCTGCCCCTGCCTCCGACCGAGGTGCCCGTCGCCTGGACGGCTCGCACCCCGCCCCGGACCGGCTGGACCAACGTGGGCGAGGTCCCGGCCGCGAACCTGGTCGAGGTTGCCCGCGCCGGAATCGCCGAGGTCGCCCAGGGCAGCCCCTCCGGTTCCGGTGGGCATGCGGTGAGCAGGCTGCGCCGCCTGGTGTGGAGCCGGGAGGTCGAACTCGAGCCGGGCGCCCCGGCCGCTGCAATGGGGCCCGAGCGCCTGCCATCCGTACCCGCAGGAATGGCCTACGCCGGTGAGGTCCTGGGGTTCTTACCGCATGGACCCGTGCTCGAAGACTCCGGGGTCACGGTGTTCCGGGTCTCCGGCTGGTTGCGCCTGACGACTCGCGGCGGCCATCTGCTGACGCCCCTGCGCAGCCTCTAGGAGCGGTCGTTGGAACCCGGGGTCCGATCCCGGGCGCCGGGCTCTTCGAAGCTGTTGATCATGGCAGTCGCCGCACGGTTGAAGTAGTCCCACATCGCAGCGTCGTACATGGGTGCCAGTTCCAGTGTGTCGAGTGCTGCGCGCATATGGGCCAGCCAGTGTTCGCGCCCGCGGGGAGTGACGGTGAAGGGCATGTGGCGCATCCGCAGACGGGGGTGCCCGCGTTCCTGCGAATAGGTGGTGGGCCCACCGAAGTACTGTTCGAGGAAACCCTGCAGCCGGTGCTTGGCGCCGACGAGTTCCCGGCCGTCTGGATACATGGCGATCAGGTAGGGGTCATCGGCGACCCCGGCGTAGAAGGCGTCGACCAGCTTCGTGAAAGTGGGGTGCCCGCCGACCAGGGCGAACATGCTCTGGGGCGCTTCGGCAGCGTCCTGTGTTGTCATCGGAGTTCCGTCATTTGCGCGCATCGTCCTTCCCAGACACCGTCTCGACCTCGGTCGACTCTACCGCACCGGCGCCCAGTGGCCCCATGGAGCGCAGCACCGTCTGCATCTCGAAGGGCACGGCCAGGTCCCGTCGCGAAAGCTGGTGGCGGAAGTTCTTGCGGAACTCGCGTGAGACGGAGCCGTTCTGCCCCGGTCGCGTCTTGATTGTGACCCGGACCGTCACCGCCTCGCCGGTCATCTGCTGGACGCCCAGGACCTCTGGGTCCTCCAACAACGACTTCTTCAGCTCCGGCTGTGCCTGCAGATGGGTGATCGTATCGGCGATCACAGCGTTGATCGCGTCATCGTCCGCCTCATAGGGGAAGGGCAGATCGAGCACAGCCACGGACCATCCCTGGGAGGAATTCCCCACCTTGAGGATCTCGCCGTTGCGGATATGCCACAGGGTGCCGTCCATGGCCCGGATCTTCGTGATCCGCAGACCGACCTCTTCGACGCTGCCCTGGACTTCGCCCAGGTCCACTGAGTCGCCGATGCCGAACTGGTCCTCGATGACGATGAAGAAGCCGGACAGATAGTCCTTGACCAGGGTCTGGGCCCCGAAGCCCAGGGCGATGCCCACGATCCCGGCCGATGCCAGCACCGGCGCCAGATTGAAGCCCAATTCGGTCAACACCATCATGCCCGTGATGACGGCCACGACAATGGCGGTCAGGGACTGCAACAGTGAACCGACTGTGCGCGCCCGCTGGGCCCGCCTGGCCCTGGTCATCGGGTCCTGTCCGAACATCTCAACGGAACGCGATGACTTGCCCATGCGCAGCCGGCCGTTCGCGCCGGCTGCGATCGACCGAGTGAAGCGGCGGATGATGAGCCGCAGGATCAGCGCGATCAGCAGGGCGACGAGGATGATCACGGCGATCTTCAACGGTGTGCCCAGCCAGAATGCGTAGTCGAAGTCACGCGCCTTCTGCACCGTCTCGTCGACCGTGCGCTCGAAACCGGTTGACGTGGGCGTCGGGGTGGGTGAGGTCGTCCCGTCCGCAGGCCCGGGGGAGACCGAGGAAGGGGACGGGGTGGACTGAGCGAAGACGGACTGAGCGTTCATATGCACTCCAGGCTAGTGGAGGCCGCTGAACGGTTCCCAGGACCCCGCTGAGTTCCTCCCGAAAATCCGATACCGAAACGTTATAAAGTCAGATGGTCGCATAGGCGGCCGCAGACACGGTCGGCCGGAAGCGCCGCCGGCCCCGACCCCTCTGGAGGGTCGGGGCCGGCGGACGGTCGGCAGGCCGCTGTCGCGCATGCCGGGCGGATGAGCCGCCTATTCGGCTGTGCGCACCCGCAGGGTCCGCTCCGCGGAGTCCAGGTTCTCCCTCATCAGGCGGACCAGGCCCTTGTGGGCCTCGGCGTGCCCGTCCAGCCAGCTGCGGGTCGCCTCGACGGTGGCAGCCGAAGCCGGCGGGTACAGGCCCAGGGTCAGGGTCTGGGCGATCTCCAGGGTGCGGTCGGCCCAGACCGATTCGATCCGCTCGAAGTAGGCAGAGCGGAAGTCGCCCAGTCCCTCACCCGCTGCGATGAGCGAGCCATCCGGATTCTCGATCCCGTGGCCGAATCCGCGGGTGATGGCGTCGACCATCGTATTGGGCACCGAGGTGTCGGTGAGGAGTCGCACGAAGGTAGCAGTCTTGACCGCGGAATCGGCGCGCGCGGCCTTGGCCGTGCCCGCCGCGTAATGTCCGTCTGCGGTGTTGTCGGCGGCCAACCAGCCATCGATGGCAGCATCGTCGAGGCGGCCGGCGGCTGCCAGCGCGATGATGATCTCCCAGCGCAGATCGGTATCCACGCTCAGCCCCGGTCCCGGCTCGGTGGTGCCGGCCAGAATCGCCTCGAGGGTGTCGAGCTGTTCGGCGCTCGCGGCGTGCTTGACGAAGGCCTGGAACAGCTGGAACTGCTGATCGGAGTTCGCCGGCGCCTGCTGGACCATCGTCCACAGGGCTGCTGCGGCCTCGGTCCGGCCGGCCGGCCTGTCGGCGGGGGCGGTGTAGGCGCCCAGGGCCGTGGCCAGATTGCGCATCTGCACATTGAGCGCGGTCGAATGGACGACCGATGGCAGGTGCTTCTCCAGGGCGTGCACATAGGCTGCCGGGGCCAGTTCGCCGTCGCGCACCATGTCCCACAGGGTCGTCAACGCCACAGTCTGCGTGAGCACATCGGAGAAGCCGTCCAGATGCTCCAGCACGACCTGCAACGACTCCGGATCGAATCGGACCTTGGCGTAGGTAAGATCCTGATCGTTGACGACGATGACCGCGGGGCGCTGCGCGGGCACGGGCAGTTCGACCGATGCGCCGTCCAGATCGAGCTCGTGCAACGCCGTGCGTTCGAGCTGCCCGCCGACCAGATCGTAGTAGCCCACGGCCAGGCGGTGCGGGCGCAGCGAGGGCACGGGCCGGCCGGCGAGCGCAAAGGGCTCCTGCAGCAGGGCGATGCGCTCCACCGTGCCGTCGGAACCGGATTCGACGATCGGCCGGATCAGGTTCACCCCCGATTCCTGCAGCCATAGCTTCGTCCAGGCGTCGACGTCGCGGCCGGAGGCCACCGCCAGTTCGGCCAGCAGATCGGCCAGGGTCGCGTTGGACCACGAGTGCTTGTCGAAGTACGCCTTGATGCCGGTGAAGAACTGCTCGCGGCCGACCCAGGCGACCAGCTGTTTGAGCACGGATGCGCCCTTGGCATAGGTGATGCCGTCGAAGTTGACCTCGACATCGGCCAGATCCTCGATCGGGGCGACGATCGGGTGGGTGCTGGGCAGCTGGTCCTGGCGGTAGGCCCAGGCCTTCTCCAGGGAGGCGAAGGTGGTCCAGCCCTCGGTGAACTCGGTGGCTTCGGCGGTCGCCAGGGTGGACATGAATTCGGCGAAGGACTCATTGAGCCACAGGTCGTTCCACCACTTCATGGTGACCAGATCGCCGAACCACATATGGGCGAGTTCGTGCAGGATCGTCACCACGCGACGCTCCACCGTGGCGCCGGTGGGCCGGGAACGGAATACGTACTTCTCCACGAAGGTCACCGCGCCGGCGTTCTCCATTGCGCCTGCGTTGAACTCCGGGACGAACAGCTGGTCGTACTTCTCGAAGGGATACGGAGTGTCGAACAGGTCCTCGTAGAAGGCGAAGCCGGCGCGGGTGACGTCGAAGATGTTGTCGGCATCGATGTAGTCGAACAGCGAGGCACGGGTATAGACACCCAGCGGCACGGCCTCGCCGTCGGCCGACTGCAGCGAGGAGTGCACCGACTTGTAGGGCCCGGCGACGATCGCGGTGATGTAGCTGGCGATCCGCGGGGTGGGGGCGAAGCGCCAGACCGCCATGGCCTCGGCGGAGTCCTCGGGCATGTCCCGGGGCGCGCTTGCCAGACCGCCGAGCACATCGTCCACGGAGTCGGTGGGTGCGGGGGTGGGGGAGTTGGAGACCACGGCCCACCGGGCCGGCGCGACGATCGTGAAGGCGAAGGTGGCCTTGAGGTCGGGCTGTTCGAACACGGAGAAGACGCGGCGCGAATCGGGGACCTCGAACTGGGAGTACAGGTAGGTTTCGCCGTCGGCCGGATCGACGAAGCGGTGCAGGCCCTCGCCGGTGTTCATGTAGAAGAACTCGGCGTCGACGACCAGCTCGTTGCGCTCCTGAAGTTCCGGCAGGCGGATGCGTCCGGGGCCCACGTACTTGGCCGGGTCCAGGATTTCGCCGTTGAGCCGCAGCTCGTGAACCGAGGAGGTGATCGCATCGATGAACGTCTGCGTGCCCGCTTCTGCGGTGAAGGCCACCACCGTGCGGCTGCGGAAGGTCGGTCCCTTTCCGTTGAGCACCAGGGTGACGTCATAGGAGTCGACTCGCAGGGCCGCCGCGCGTGCGGCGGCCTCCAGCCGGGTCAGATTGTGCTGGGCCATTGGTCCTTCTTCCCTCTTGCAATGTCCGTGTGACTTGCAAGTATTCTTTCATGTGAGGCCCGGGCAGCCACCGGGCACCGTCGATTCCTCGGAGGATGATATGGCCACGCAAACCCTAGATTTCTGGTTCGATCCGAGCTGCCCCTGGGCCTGGATGGCATCGCGCTGGGCGCTGGAGGTCCAGCGGGTCCGCGACGTCGAGGTCGAATTCCATGTGATGAGCCTGGCAGTGCTCAACGAGGGCCGGGAGGAGCTGCCGGAGGACTACAAAGCCGCCATGCAGCGGGCCTGGGGCCCCGTGCGGGTGATCATCGCTGCGGCCGCCGGTCACGGCAAGCAGGTCATCGAACCGCTGTACACGGCCATGGGCACTCGCATTCACCCGGGCGGCAACAAGGACTATCCGCAGGTCATCGCCGAGTCCCTGGCCGAGGTCGGGCTGCCGGCGGAACTGGCACAGGCCGCTGATTCGACTGAGTGGGACGATGCGCTGCGGGCCTCCCATCAGGAGGGGATCTCCAAGGTCGGCGAGGACGTGGGCACTCCGGTCGTGGCCGTGGGCGATGTCGCCTTCTTCGGTCCCGTCGTCACCCCCGCTCCCAAGGGCGAGGCCGCGGGTAAACTGTTCGACGGCCTCGTCCTCGTGGCCGGCACCCCCGGGTTCTTCGAACTGAAGCGCACCCGGACATCCGGCCCGATCTTCGACTGAACACCCTACGACTAGGAGTCTGACAGTGCGCGTGCACCTGGGAACCGATCATGCCGGTTTCGAATTCAAGGAAATCCTCAAGCAGCATCTGAGTGAAGCCGGCTTCGAGGTCGTGGACCACGGAGCGCTGGAATACGATGCGCTCGACGACTACCCGTCCTTCTGCATCGCAGCGGCCGAGGCGACGGTCGCCGACCGCGCGGAGGGCCTCGACTCGCTCGGCGTGGTCGTCGGTGGTTCGGGCAATGGCGAGCAGATCTCGGCGAACAAGGTCAAGGGCGCCCGCTGCGCCCTGGCCTGGAACATCGACACAGCCCAGCTGGCCAGGCAGCACAACGATGCATGGATCGTGTCCATCGGCGCCCGGCAGCATCCGCAGGACGAGGCTCTGGCGATCGTCGACGCCTTCCTGGCCGAACCATTCTCCGGTGATGAACGTCACGCCCGCCGAATCGCGAAGATCGGCGCGTACGAAGAGAAGTGATGCGCTGAGCCGGGGTGACTGCCCCCGGCACACGAACAGGGCCCCGGAGTTCAACTCCGGGGCCCTGTTCATTCGGTCGGGACGACAGGATTTGAACCTGCGACATCCTGCTCCCAAAGCAGGCGCGCTACCAAGCTGCGCCACGTCCCGTGACCGTGATCGAGTATATGTCATCACCGGTGGGGCGCCTAATCCCCGGTTGGTGCGGTGCCGAATCCGGCTTATGGACCTACGCTGCGGGGGCCGTTTTGCGCATGGCCGGATCGTCCAGTAGAGTTGAGCTCGTCCTTCGGGGATGTAGCTCAATGGTAGAGCCTCAGTCTTCCAAACTGATTACGCGGGTTCGATTCCCGTCATCCCCTCCAGATTCGTCGAGGCCCCGTCATCAGCACCATGATGGCGGGGCCTTTGTCGTCGAATGCACCAGTGTTCCCTACCCGATGTGCAAAAGTCCGGCCGCGACAAGTAGAATCATTGACCGTGCCCTGTCGTGGTGTGTCCGCGGAGTCCTCGCGGGCGTGACGGCAGGTGAATATCCGAGCCAAACGGCTCACCCATGTCCGAAACGAAGAGGTAAACAGTGAAAAGCTCCGTCGAGCGGGTCGATGAGACCCGCGTCAAGCTCAGCATTGAAGCTCCCTACGCCGAACTCAAGCCGAGCATCGACGAGGCCTACAAGGAGATCGGCAAGCAGGTCAACGTTCCCGGTTTCCGCCGCGGCAAGGTGCCTGCGCGCATCATCGACCAGCGTGTGGGCCGTCCGGTCGTCCTGCAGGAGGCCGTGAACAACAGCCTCGACGACTTCTACCGCAAGGCCATCGACGAGCAGTCGCTCGAACCGCTGGGCACCCCCGAGGTCGACGTGACCGAGGTCCCCGGCCTCGACGGCACCGAATCCGGCGATCTGAAGTTCACGATCGACGTCGACGTCCGCCCTGAATTCGAACTGCCGGCCTATGACTCCATCGAGGTCACGGTCGACACCTTCGAGGTCACCGATGAGGACGTCGATGCCCAGCTGGACGAACTGCGTTCGCGTTTCGGCACTCTGAAGTCCGTCGAGCGTCCGGCCGCCAAGGACGATTTCGTCACCATCGACCTGGTCGCCTCGGTCAACGGCGAAGAGATCGACAACGCCTCAGACATCTCCTACCAGGTCGGCGCCGGTACCATGCTCGACGGCCAGGACGAGGCCCTGGAGGGCCTGTCCGCGGGTGAGGAGACCACCTTCGAGACCACGATCGCCGGTGGCGAGCACGCCGGCGAGACCGGCTCCGTGAAGCTGAAGCTGACCGCGGTCAAGGAACGCGAACTGCCGGAGGCCGACGACGACTTCGCCCAGCTGGCCAGCGAATTCGACACGATCGCCGAACTGCGCGAGGACCTGAAGAAGCAGGCCGCGCAGCAGAAGGAACTGGACCAGGGGGTCGAAGCCCGCGACAAGGTCCTCGAGGCCCTGCTCGAGCAGCTGAACCTGCCCGTCCCGGCCCGCGTGGTCGAGGACGAGGTCAAGCGCCACCTCGAGGGCGAGGGCCGTGAGGACGACGAGGAGCACCGTACCGAGGTCACCGCCGACACCGAGAAGGCACTGCGCACGCAGTTCATCCTCGACAAGGTCGTGGCCGCGGAGAACGTCGAGGTCGGCCAGGGCGAGCTGATCGAATACATCATCTCCGCCTCGCAGCAGTACGGCATGAACCCCAACGACTTCGCACAGGCCATCGATTCGCAGGGCCAGATCCCCGCGATCATGGGTGAGGTCGCCCGCCGCAAGGGCCTGGCCGCTGTGTTGGCCGGTGCCGTGGTCAAGGACGGCGAGGGCAATGTCGTCGACATGACCGCCTTCACGACTCCCGGCGGCCTGGCCGCCCAGGAAGCCGCAGAGGCCGAAGACGACGCCGCCGAGGACGAAGCAGCGGAAGACGCTGAGTCCAAGGACGCCTGAGTTCTGCGACGCCGGACCATTGGTCCGGTGAGCAGGGGCGGGGCCCTCCGATTACCGGAGGAGCCCCGCCCCTGGCGTATCCGGCCCCGCCCGGTTCTCAAGCTGCCAGCGAACACCGGCGGTTGTGGGACTAAAACGGGGGATGGTCCGGTTAGAGTTCCAAGAAAGCAACGATCAACCCACAGGAGACAAGCGTGGCAGGAAAAGACCTCGACTCCCGCCCCGTGGCCGCCGGCAACGGCGGTGGCATGGGCCTGGACGATCACATCTTCAACCGGTTGCTGAAGGAACGCATCATCTGGCTGGGAGAGGACGTGCGTGACGACAATGCGAACGTCATCTGCGCTCAGCTGATGCTGCTGGCGGCCGAGGATCCGGACAAGGACATCTGGCTCTACATCAATTCCCCCGGCGGTTCCGTGACCGCCGGCATGGCGATCTACGACACGATGCAGTACATCAAGCCCGATGTCGGCACCGTGGCGATGGGTATGGCCGCTTCGATGGGACAGTTCCTGCTGTCCTCGGGGGCCAAGGGCAAGCGCTTCGCCCTGCCCCACACCCGGGTGCTCATGCACCAGCCCCTGGGCGGGATCGGCGGCACGGCCACGGACATCAAGATCCAGGCCGAACTGATCCTGAAGATGAAGCAGGAGATGGCGGAGCTGACAGCACAGCAGACTGGCAAGTCGCTGGAGCAGATCCTCAAGGACAACGACCGCGACCACTGGTTCACCGCGGCCGAGGCCCTGGAGTACGGCTTCATCGACAAGGTCGTCACGAGCGCCGACGAGCTGGGCTCCCAGGCCTGATCAGGAAGGACACCATGACCATCATCAATCCGCTGTCCACGGCGGGCAACCTGACGCCGATGGCTGCCGGTCCCGCGATGCCCAGTGCCCGTTACGTCATGCCGCAGTTCGAGGAGCGCACTCCTTACGGCTTCAAGCGCACGGACCCCTACACCAAGCTGTTCGAGGACCGCGTCATCTTCCTGGGTGTCCAGGTCGACGACACCTCCGCCGATGACATCATGGCGCAGCTGCTGGTCCTGGAATCGCAGGACCCGGACCGCGACATCACCCTGTACATCAACTCGCCCGGTGGTTCCTTCACCGCGCTGACGGCGATCTACGACACGATGCAGTATGTCAAGCCGCAGATCCAGACGGTGTGCCTGGGCCAGGCGGCCAGTGCAGCGGCCGTGCTGCTGGCAGCCGGGGCGCCGGGCAAGCGCCTGGCACTGCCGAACGCCCGCGTGCTCATCCACCAGCCCGCGATGCAGGGCCAGGGCCAGGGCCAGGCCTCCGACCTGGAGATCCAGGCCGCCGAGGTCCTGCGCATGCGCACCTGGTTGGAGGAGACCCTGTCGAGTCACTCCAATAAGACGCCCGAGCAGGTCTCGAACGACATCGAACGCGATCTGTTCCTGACCGCCGCTCAGGCCAAGGACTACGGCCTGGTCGACGAGGTGCTGGCCTCGCGCAAGGCGCAGTGATCCTCTACGCGCGCGGCCGGGGCATTGCGTGAGATCGTAGTGCCCTTGCGGCGGGCGCGGTAGTTAGGCCGTGAGATGACGGGCGGGTTAGAGTGGTTACGCGAGTAATCGGGCTGACCCGCCCGTCGTGTTTCGAATACGATGAGTGGGCGTGTCAGACGCCCCGGCTATGATGAGCACGACATGCAGATCCGGAACCTCATCAAGAAAGGTAGACACTGTGGCACGCAGTTCTGAGAGCGCAGACCTCCTCAAATGCAACTTCTGTGGGAAGTCGCAGAAGCAGGTCCGCAAACTCATCGCCGGCCCAGGCGTATACATCTGTGATGAGTGCATCGGGCTGTGCAACGAGATCATCGAAGAGGAACTCAACCAGGTCGCAAGCGAAGAGGTAGCGGATTTCACCCTGCCCAAACCCGCGGAGATCTACGACTTCCTCGACGAATACGTCATCGGCCAGGACGCCGCCAAGCGGGCCCTGTCCGTAGCGGTCTACAACCACTACAAGCGGATTCGGGCGCATAAGGACCGGGTGGACGACAGTGAGGTGGAGATCGCCAAGTCGAATATCCTCATGGTCGGTCCTACGGGTTCTGGCAAGACCTATCTGGCCCAGACACTTGCCAAACGCCTCAACGTCCCCTTTGCGGTGGCGGATGCGACTGCATTGACGGAGGCGGGCTATGTCGGTGAAGACGTGGAGAATATCCTCCTCAAGCTCATCCAGGCCGCGGACTTCGACGTGGAGCGCGCGCAGACAGGCATCATCTACATCGACGAGATCGACAAGATCGCCCGCAAATCGGAGAACCCCTCGATTACCAGGGACGTGTCGGGCGAGGGCGTCCAACAGGCCCTGCTGAAGATCCTGGAGGGCACGCAGGCCTCGGTCCCGCCGCAGGGCGGCCGTAAACACCCGCATCAGGAGTTCATCCAGATCGATACGACGAACGTCCTGTTCATCGTGGCCGGCGCCTTCGCCGGTTTGGAGGAGATCATCGCCTCCCGTAAGGGCAAGCACGGGATCGGCTTCGGAGCGCTCATCGCTTCCAAGCAGGATACCGACGACGTCTATTCGGAAGTTCTGCCAGAAGACCTCCACAAGTTCGGTCTGATCCCCGAATTCATCGGCCGTCTCCCAGTGCTGGCCACGGTCAGTGATCTGGATCGGGAAGCGCTGATCGAAATCCTCACCCAACCCCGCAATGCTCTGACCAAGCAGTATCAGAAGATGTTCGACATCGATGGGGTGAACCTGGAATTCGCCGACGACGCCCTGGAGGCGATCGCGGACCAGGCGCTGCTGCGCGGGACGGGCGCCCGTGGCCTGCGGTCCATCATGGAAGAGGTGCTCCAGCCGGTCATGTTCGAGATCCCCAGTCGGGACGACGTCGAGCGGGTGGTGATCACCAGGGAGGTTGTGGAGAACAACGTGGCACCCACCCTGGTGCCCAAGACCTCTGCCAGGGGCATCACTCAGCGGCGGCGCAAGAGCGCCTGAACACCCAGGCAGGAGGGCTCCGGAGTCCGGGGCCCGAGCCTCGGCCACCGCGCCCTCGCTTTCAAGTGAAAGGGCCGGGCCCGTACAGTCACCGACTGTACGGGCCCGGCCCTTTTCGGACGTTGAAGCCTAGTCCGCAGTGGTGAACTCAACCTCGTCGAGCACCGGCTCGGCGGCCTCGGCGGACACCAGGGTCCAGGCGTCCACCCGGCCCGCAGCCTGGATGTCACCGGCAGCGGACTCGACCAACGGCAGGTCAGCAGCCGCCAGGGTCAGGCGCGCGGAGGCGATGCGGGTCTTCTGCGAGGCCTTGGCCTCAGTCTTCTTCCCGCGGATCGACCCGAGCACCTGGCCGGCCAGTGCGATGACGCGCGGATCGCCCTGGATGCCGGACAGCTCGTCAGCCTGCGGCCATGCGGCACGGTGGACCGAACCGGACTGCCACCACGACCACACCTCTTCGGTGACGAACGGCATGAACGGGGCGAACAGGCGCAGCAGCGTGTGCAGTGCCGTGGCCAGGGTGACGTGCGCTGACAGCTGGCCGGCCTCGCCCTGGGCTCCATAGGAACGGTCCTTGACCAGTTCGACGTAGTCGTCGGCGAAGTCCCAGAAGAACGACTCGCTCACACGCAGGGCATGGGCGTAGTCGTAGTCGGCGAAGTGCTTGCCCGCGGACTCGACGGTCGCGGCCAGCTTGGCCAGCAGCGCCCGGTCGATCTCGTGCGTGACGGAGTCGAACTGGCCGACCAGTCCGCCATGCACGCCCTGGGCCAGCGCGAACTTGGAGGCGTTGAGCAGCTTCATCGCCAGACGGCGGCCGATCTGCATCTGCGAGACGTCGTAGGCCGTGTCGGCGCCCAGACGGGCCGAGGCAGCCCAGTAGCGCACCGCGTCGGGGCCGAAGCCCGGCTTGTGCTCGGCCAGGATGTCACTGGGCACGACCACATTGCCCTTGGACTTCGACATCTTCTTCCGGTCCGGATCCAGGATCCATCCCGACAGCGCCGTGTCGGTCCACGGCAGGGAGCCGTTGAGCGAATTCGCACGGACGACGGTGGAGAACAACCAGGTGCGGATGATGTCGTGGCCCTGCGGGCGCAGATCCATCGGGAAGACCTTGTTGAACAAGTCCTCATCCCGGCTCCAGCCGCCGACGATCTGCGGGGTCAGCGAGGACGTCGCCCAGGTGTCGAGCACATCGGGGTCGCCCGTGAAGCCACCGGGCTGATCCCGCTGGGACTCATCGAATCCGGCGGGCGCCTGCGCGGCGGGGTCGACCGGCAGCTGCGCATCGTCCGGGACGATCGGATTGTCGTAATCCGGTTCGCCTGAGGCGTCCAGGCGGTACCACAGGGGGATCGGCACGCCGAAGTAGCGCTGGCGGGAGACCAGCCAGTCCCCGTTGAGGCCCTCCACCCAGTTCTCGTAGCGCGACTGCATGAACGCGGGGTGCCAGGTCAGCTCACGGCCGCGGGCCAGCAGCTGTTCGCGGATCTCGGCGGAGCGCCCGCCATTGCGCAGGTACCACTGGCGGCTGGTGACGACCTCCAGCGGCTTATCGCCCTTCTCGTAGAAGGGCACGGGGTGCTTGATGGGCTCCGGCTCTGCCAGCAGATCGCCGGATTCGCGCAGCAGATCCACGATCGCGGCCTTGGCCGAGAAGCTCGTCTTGCCGGCCAGCTGCTGGTACTGCTCGTTAGCGTCGGCCTTGGGGGAGTCCGTGATCCACTCCGGGGTGTCGCGGGCCAGCCGGCCGTCGCGGGTGATGACCGCACGCGTCGGCAGATCCAGTTCGCGCCACCAGGTGACGTCGGTCAGGTCGCCGAAGGTACAGACCATCGCGATGCCGGTGCCCTTGTCCATCTTCGCCAGCTGATGTGCGCGCACGTCGATCGCGACGCCGAACAGCGGGGAGACGACCCGACGTCCGAACAGCGGCTGATAGCGCTCATCGTCCGGGTGGGCGACCAGGGCGACCACTGCCGGGATGAGCTCGGGCCGGGTCGTCATGATGACGACCGGTTCGGCCGAGGTGTCGGCCAGGCCGTTGGCGCCCTCGGGGTAGAAGGCGATCCGGTGGTAGGCGCCGTCGCGCTCACGGTCTTCGAGTTCGGCCTGCGCGACGGCTGTGCCGAAGGTGACGTCCCACATCGTGGGGGCGTCCTGCGAGTAGGCGTGGCCGGCTGCCAGGTCGGTCAAGAAGGCGCGCTGGGACACGGCACGCGAGGTGTCGTCGATCGTCCGGTAGGTGTACTTCCAGTCCACCGACAGGCCGACGGAGCGGAACAGGTCCTCGAAGACCTTTTCATCGTCAGTGGCCAGGCGCTCGCACAGTTCGATGAAGTTCTGGCGGGAGACCGGGACGAAATCGCGGGCGTTCCTGGGCGCCTTGGCCGGCGGCTGGAAGTCCGGGTCGTAGGGCAGCGAGGGCACGCACTTGACGCCGAAGTAGTTCTGCACGCGGCGTTCGGTGGGCAGGCCGTTGTCGTCCCAGCCCAGGGGGTAGAAGACGTTCTTTCCGTTCATGCGCTGGTAGCGCGCGATCACATCGGTCTGGGTGTAGGAGAACACGTGGCCGACGTGCAGGGAGCCCGAAGCCGTGGGCGGGGGAGTGTCGATCGCGTAGACCGCCTCCCGCGTGGTTTCGCGGTCGAAGGCGTAGACCTGGTCCTCACCCCATTTCCGGTCCCATTTGTCCTTGAGGCCCTCGAGGGCCGGTTTGTCCGGAAGATGCACCGAGTCATGTGTGCTGGGGGTGTAGTCCATGGGCCGATTTTCTCACCAAAAAGCGACTCCGGCCAATCCTACCGGCGTGCACCCGGTCGGAGACGGTAGGGGAACCAGTAGGGTGGGACGAGAATCACAGACCCGGCGGTGCGAATGCGAGCGCCACCGGCCGGACCGAAACACTACGGAGAGGGGACTCACAGATGACGGAGCAGATCCACGGACAGCAGACCACGGGCCAGGACGCCGGCGCCGAGCGCGGTGCCGAGACCCTGCGCGCGGTGGTCACCGGCGCCAGCTCGGGGATGGGCGCGGCAACGGTGCGCCGGCTGTGCGCACTGGGCTGGGACGTATTCGCCGTGGCCCGGCGCGCCGACCGCCTGGCGGAACTGGCCGCTGAGACCGGCTGCCATCCGATCACCGCCGATGTCACCAGTGACGAGGACATGGCCCGGATGGCAGCGGAGGTCACGGCAGCCGGACCGGTGAATTCCCTGGTGGCCAATGCCGGCGCGGCCTTCGGCCAGGACGACATCATCGATGCGAACCTGGACGACTGGCAGCGGATGCTCGACCTGAACGTGATGGGCACCGTCCGCACCGTCAAGGCGCTGCTGCCTGCCCTGATCGAATCCGGCCGCGGGGACATCGTCGTCATGTCCTCGACCGCCGGCCTGATCGTCTACGAAGGCGGCGGTGGATACACCGCCGCCAAGCACGGCACCACTGCGATCGCCGAAACCCTGCGCTTGGAGCTGGCGGGCAAACCCGTGCGCGTCATCGAGATCGACCCGGGGATGGTTGCGACTGAGGAGTTCTCCGCCAAGCGCCTGGGCTCGCAGGAGGCCGCGGACAAGGTGTATGCGGGGGTGGAGAAGCCGTTGACCTCCGATGACTGCGCCGATGCGATCGTCTACACGCTGACCCGGCCGCACCACTTCAACGTCGACCGCATGGTGATCCGTCCGATCGCCCAGGCCGCCCAGCACAAGGTCGCCCGCAACCAGGGGTTGTAAGCGACGAGGGATGGGTAGGACTTGGGCCTTCAACCCTCCACGTCCGCCTGGAGGACGACAACCGCGACCCGCACGCGGTTGTCGACTCCAAGCTTTTCGAAAATATGGGTGACGTGAGTCTTCGTGGTGGCCAGAGAGATGAACAGCCGTTTCTGAATTTCGGCATTCGACAGACCCTCGGCGATGAGCCTGGCGATTTCCAACTCGCGCTCGCTCAGAGTTGCGAGTTTCTTCTCCGAGATTGAATGGACCGTCGACTGTGTTGTTTGCTGCTGCGCGGGCTGGTCGGGTGGCGTAGTTCGGACCAGCCGCCGGAGCACGCCCGCATCTAACGGCGCATTTCCCTCATCGGCCGATGTGACGGCGGCGATGAGGCGGGCTGGCGGCGATGCCTTGAGAAGAAAGCCTGTCGCGCCGGCCGCGATTGCCTCGATGACGTAGTTCTCAGTGTCGAACGCGGTGAGGACCAGGACCGCGGGGCCATCCGGGCTATCTGTGTGGGTGGCGCCGCTGCGGATCTGCCGGGCGGCGGTGATCCCGTCCATAACCGGCATGCGGATGTCCATGAGGATGACATCGGGGCGCAGTATCTGGGCGAGTTCGACTGCCTCGGCACCATTGGTGGCCTGGCCGACGACGTCGATGAGTGGACTGCTGCTCAGCACCAGCGTGATTCCGGTGCGGATCAGCTCTTCGTCGTCGACGACCAATACGCGCGTGCTCAAAGCGTCACCTCCAGGGGAAGCCTGGCTTTCAAGGCGAAATATGGGTGGCCGGGTGTGGGCCCGGTAGTTATGAGCCGGCCTCCTAGTAGCATGGCTCGTTCGTGTAGTCCGACCAGTCCGTAACCACGCCGTGTGCCTTCGGCGGCTCCGGCCGCGGCTTCACCTGCGGCGGGTGCACGGTTAGAAATTTTCAGTGTGATCGCGCGGCGTGTCCTGCCCACAGCGATGGATACCTCCTGGCCGGGCGCATGCTTGCGCGCGTTGGTCAGCGATTCCTGGACGATGCGGCAGGCCGTCTGTGCGACTACCACCGGCAGGCTGGCCAACAGGCGGTCGAAGTCCTCGTCGCTGAGGTTGCAGGCAACGCGTTGGCCGCTGACTCTGGCCTGGCTCAGGTATTCGGACACGAGTGTCAATGCTGCCGGGCCGGGCATGCCCGAGTCCTCACGCAGGACCGTCAGCACAGTGTGTAAGTCGTCCACGGCCTGACGCGCGGTCGAGCCGATCAGAGCTGACTCCTGCCGGATGAGGCTCGGGGCGGCTTGGGGACTGACCTCCAGAACGCCTGCATGAACGCTGATGAGGCTCAGACGATGGGCGATGGAATCGTGCAGCTCACGCGCGATTCGCGCACGCTCGACCCGTCGGGCCTTTTCAGCCAGCCGTGCGGCTTGTTCCCGGTTGAGAGAGGCAAGGCGCTGCACACTTTGGCGCGTATTGCGCCGCCGGGCCGATAGTAATCCGGCCGCGCACAATACGATCGCGAATCCCATGTTGACTGCGGCAAGTGACACGGGGGAAGCGCCATTGGCCGTTCCGGTCAGGACCGGCCACGCGACACCCCCGGCGGCCAGCACCACAGTACCCACCGTGGCCGTGGGCGTGCGCCCGCGGGAGTATGCGGTGAGCAGTGCGACGACCGCGCCGGGGAATGCCCAGGTGGACGCGATCGCCAACACGCTGATGAGGATGATGAAGACGGCACCCAGGCGATGGCGAATGTGGTCCAGGCAATACAGTGCAACGGGGAGCGCGATGAGGGCGAGCAGACCGGACCAGAAGTCCACAGCAGTCAGGGCTCCGATTCGCCGCTCGGCCGCCGGACTCAACCCTGCGGGGTCGCCGTCGGTAGCCAGATACACGTTCGTGATGAACAGGCAGAACCCGATGAGGAAACACGCCACCGTCGTCACGCTGATTCTGAGCCACCGTGAGTGCATGCCTTCGATCATAAGCAGTCGTCAGGGGACGGACCTCGGCCATAAGTATGACCCGTGACGTGAGATGTGCCATGGACGAATGGGCCGGGCGGCCGATGTTGTTATGGCGCAGACGGTGTGGAGTGGTAGACATGAACGCTCGAACACAGACTGCCTATCATCGAATAGCACACGACCAACCCAACTACCGCTGGTGGCGCCCACTCGTGGCCCTGGCAACCGCGGTCGGCTTGTACTTCGGCATGGGAGTTGCCCTGCTGGTCGTCATTCTTCTCGGAATGGTCGGTTGGGAGCTGCTGTGCCAGACTTCGCTGGCCGGTTCGCTTACGGAGTTCGCCAGTGCCGTCGGTATCGATTTCGGCGCAGACTCGGACCTTGAAGACATGGGCAACCCGCTGACGCTGTTGCTCTTGTGTCTCTCGCTTTTCATGTTCTTGCCGTGTTGCCTCGTGGCCACCCGGATTGCCTGGCGGCGTCCAGCGGGACAACTGTCATCGGTGGCCGGCCGGCTGCGGTGGCGGCGGGTCTGGGTATCCTTATGCATCGCTGCGGCCGTCATTGTGCCGGTGCTTCTGGCTTATGCCTTGCTGGCCGGCCGGGGTCCACAGATCATGTTTGACGCGCACGCTGTCGTGTTGTTGGTTGTGATCATCGTGCTGGTTCCCCTCCAGGCCGCGGCGGAGGAATATCTGTTTCGCGGTTTCTTAGCCCAGATCATCGGTTCCTGGCTGCGCCACCCGGCTTGGGCGATTCTGTTGCCGGTGCCCATTTTCGTGCTGGGCCATACCTATGATTGGACCGGCCTGGTCGACGTGGCCGTATTCGCCGTTGTGACCGGGGTACTGGCCTATCGGACCGGAGGGATTGAAGCGGGAATCGCCTTACATGTTGTGAACAACGTAACGATATTCGCCCTGGGTGCGGTAGGCCTTGCTGACATGAATGCGGAGTCGGAGTCACTCGTGGGCCTTGGCGTCTCGCTCATCGTGACCATCGGCGTTGGTCTGCTGCTGTTGCGAGTGGGTGGCCGTGCGGAGAAATACTCAGTTGCGGCGGGTCGATAGCCGGCCCGTGCGCTCCATCCAGATGTCGAAGGGCACCGTGAGGAACGGCAGCACGGACATGACCAGTCCCAGCGGCAATGCCCACCAGGTCCAGCGGAAGCGCACTGCCGCGGCCAGACACGCCAGGACGAAGAGGATCCAGGCGATTCCGTGAATCCACCCGAACACCGTCACTCCCATCGGGCTGCCGGCCAGCGGATACTTCACGATGAGGGCGGTGATCATGCCCACCCAGGTGCAGGCTTCGATGATGGCGGCCGAACGGAACAGCAGTCGGAAGGCCGAACCGGCAGGTGCGATGGCGGTGGTGGGGGACGGGGTACTGGCGGACATGCGTCAATCCTCGGTAGGTCGTTCGATGGGTCTGCCGGGTCGACCCGGCAGTGCCGAGAAGGCAGGCATACCTACCCTATAGGACCGCCGCGCCGAGCCATCACAGACTTTCGACTCAGCGCGGCGGAATCGATCATTTGCGGCGGTTCGGCGAGAGGGCATCGGCCAGCCGGTGGAAGTCCGGGCTGGGATTGCCGAAGCGGTGCAGGGTCATGGAGATCGCCTGCTCACTCAGGTAGTACCTCAACTCCACCCGGCCGGATACCGTCGCGTCATCGGTGATCAGTGCGACCTCGGGACGGCCGGTAACGGCCTCGTACAGGCCGGGCTCGACCCTACCCAGCACGCGCACCCGGGCACCGACCGTGTCGTCATAGGTGCCGGCCACGAGCGCCTTGGCGAACTCCTCGGCGCCCTGGAAACGAGCGGAGCCAAGCATGGCAGCGGCGGCCCGAGCGGCCTCGCCGGCCAGGCCTTCACCCTTGAGCAACTCGGCCGCCGCGGCGACCACCTCCTTGGCGGCCGGATCGGCAACGACGCCCACGGGTGCCCCTGCGACGCCGCCGGCATGCACCGACCGGGCCACAGCCGCGGCGCTCGCGTCCGCGCCCACCCGCAGCGTGACGGCACGCGGCACATAGCGGAACAGGTTGGCCTCCGACCTCAGACCCGCCGGGTCGTGGCCAACGCCGAACTCGGTTACCCACGCGTCGCAATCGGACGCTGCAGCCGCGGCCAGCCAGGAAGCGGCCTGGCCGGCCGAATCCTGCGCGCCGGACTCCCCATCGGCCCAGGACCCGAACAACATGAGGTAGTTCGGCCCGCCGGCCTTCGAACCCAGACCCACCGAAGACTTCTTCCAGCCGCCGAAGGGCTGGCGGCGCACGATCGCGCCGGTGATCCCGCGGTTGACGTACAGGTTGCCGGCCTGCACCCGGTCCAGCCAGGTGCCCACCTCGGAGGTGTCCAGCGAGTGGATACCGGCGGTCAGCCCGTAGTCCACTGCGTTCTGCAATTCGATCGCCTCATCCAGGCTGCGCGCATCCATGAGCCCCAGCACCGGGCCGAAGCACTCGGTGAGGTGGAAGAAGGACCCGGGCTTGACCCCGTCCTTGACACCGGGGGACCACAACCGGCCCGTGTCGTCGAGCTGTTTGGGCTCCACCAGCCAGGATTCGCCGGGCTCCAGCGCGGTCAGCGCGCGGCGCAACTTGTCCGACGGATCCTCCGTCAGCGGTCCCACAACGCTTCGCAGGTCCGCAGGGTAATCCACGACGAGTGACGACACTGCGTCCACCAGCTGCCGACGGAAGCGCTCGGACTTGTAGACCGGGCCCACCATGATGGCCAGTGAGGCCGCGGAACACTTCTGTCCGGCGTGCCCGAAAGCGGATGTCACCAGGTCCGCCACAGCCAGGTCGCGGTCGGCCGATGGAGTGACGATGAGCGCGTTCTTGCCGCTGGTCTCCGCATTGATGGCCAGTTCCGGGTTGAAGGAGCGGAACAGGGCTGCGGTGTCGCTGGCACCGGTCAGGATCACACGGTCCACGCCAGGGTGGGCCACCAGTGCCTGGCCGATCTCACCTTCGACCGGGGCCACCAGCTGCAGCACGTCGGTCGGCACGCCGGCCTGGTGCAGGCACTCGATGATGAGCGCCGAACACCGCGGTGTGGGCATGGACGGCTTGTGCACGGCCGCGGCACCCACTGCCAACGCCGCCACCGTTGACCCGGTCGGGATGGCCACAGGGAAGTTCCACGGGGGAGTCACCAGCACCAGCCGGTCGGGGGCGAAGGTCACGCCGTCGCGGGCCTGCAACTCCTCCAACTCCACCGCGCGGTGTGCGTAGTAGCGGATGAAGTCGATGGCCTCGGATACCTCCGGGTCGGCCTGCGCGGGGGTCTTCCCGGCCTCGGCGGCCATGACGGCCAAGAACTCGCCACGGCGCGCGCCGAACACCTCGGCGGCACGCAGCAACACTTCGCCGCGCCCACGGGCACCCAGAGCGGACCAATCGGCGGCGGCGGCGCGGCCCCGCCCGACGAGTTCGTCCACATCGGCCGAGGAGGCCAACGGCGTGGCGGTTGCACCCGCAGGAGCGAAGTCCTGAGCCGCCGAGGACGCGATCGCCTCAGCGGTCCACCTCTGGTTGGCGGGTAGGGACGGGTCCGTGTCCGGCTCGTTGACGAAGTCGGCCAGGCGCGATTCGACCTCCTGGGCCGACAGCTCGCGCGGCCCAGCAGCGGCCTCGGCAGAGCGATCCTGCCGGCGATTGGCCGGCGGCGCAGTCTCTCCATGCGCATCGAGCAGAGTGGCCAGATCGTCCACCGCGGAGCGGAACCGCGTACACTCGCGGTCGAACATCTCGTTGCCGTTGGCCAGTTCGAAGATCCCCGACATGAAGTTCTCGCTAGCCGAATTCTCTTCCAGTCTGCGCACCAGATAGGAGATCGCCACATCGAACTCCGCCGGCTTGACCGCCGGTACGTACAGCAGTAGCTGCCCAACGTCCTGGGAGACCACATCGGACTGTTCCCGCGCCATTCCCTGGAGCATCTCGAACTCCACCCGATCGGCCACCCCGCGAGCCAGGGACAGCTCATGGGCGAAGGCGATATCGAACAGATTGTGTCCTGCCACCCCGATCCGCAGGCCCGCCATCCGTTCACGGGTGAACAGCCAGTACAGCACCCGCTTGTAGTTCGCATCGGTTGCCTGCTTGGACGGATTCGTCGTCAAAGGCCAATCGTGTGTTTCAGCGGCGACCCGCTCCATTGCCAGGTTCGCCCCCTTGACCAGGCGGACCTTGATGCCGGCGCCGCCTGCGGCCACGCGTTTGGAGGCAAAGTCGCTGAGACGCTGCATCGCGCCCAGAGCGTCCGGTAGATAGGCCTGCAGCACGATGCCTGCTTCCAGCTGCTTGAGCTCCGGTTCGTCAAGCAGGCGGGTGAACACCGCGATGGTCAGTTCCAGGTCACGGTATTCCTCCATGTCCAGGTTGATGAACTTCTTGCCGGCGGGTGCGGCCGCTGCCTCGCGGTACAGGGGACGCAGGCGGTCCAGCACGTATTCGATGGTGTCGTCATAGGCCCACATGTTCAGCTGCGAGGCGATCGAGGAGACCTTGATCGAGACATAGTCGACATCCTCGCGCGCCACCAGCCGGTGTGTTTCGGCCAAATGATGATCGGCCTCGTCCTCGCCCAGGACGGCCTCGCCCAAGAGGTTGATATTGAGCCGGTGGCCCTGTTCGTGGATCTTCGCCAGCGTACAGCCCAACTGGCGCTCGCGGGCGTCGACGACCATGTGCCCGACCATTGAGCGCAGTCGGTTCCGGGCGATCGGCACGACCACATCGGGGGCGATCTCGGCCAGTGCGGCACCGGCCCTGATCTGCGCGCGGTCCAGCGCGGGCAGGGACGCCGGGGCCAGTGCGGCGACCTCTTTGAGTGCTCTGCCCGCCGCCCTGGTGTCCTCGGTGCGGATGACCCGGTCGACGAAGCCGACTGTGAAGTCGAGCCCGGTGGGGTCTTGGAGCACGGCGGCCAGGCGGGCGGCTGCAGGATCGGGCTGCGCCTGTGCAGAAGACATGCGCAGCCAACGGCGGACGCGGGCGATCGCAGCAGCGGACAGGTCCGCCAACGCCGTGGTCGGATTCGCGGGGGTGGTTTCAGTGGTATGGGTCATGTCCTCCAGTCTGGAATTGTCTGTTCCATCACGCCAGATATGCGGGCCCGAGACCGGGCATAATGAGTCGGAAGCAACGTTTTCGGGGGAGGAGGCCACGGGTGCGATTGGACATGATGCAGCGCGCGGCGCTGGTCGAGGCGGTGACCGGTGGCGCGGACGTGGCCGAGGTCGCCGCCGCCTTCGGCGTGTCGCCCTCGACCGTGCGGAGATGGGTGGCGCGCAGCCGGGACGGCGGGCCCCTGGCCGACGCGCCACGGGCGGGTCGTTCGGCCGAACGCGCGGAGATCCGGGCCCTGGTCATGGCCGAACTGGTGCGGGCGGGCTCCGGGCTGCTGGGGCCCGGGTATTCGACCAGGGCTCTGGCTCACCGCATCGGCGCCTCCCAATCCGCAGTCAGCCGGGCCATGCGGGACCTGGATCCCTGCCGAGTGCCCGTCTCCGCTGTGCCCGGCCGGGCCGTCCTCGCGCCGACCATTGCTCCTGCTGCTTCGTCGGTCCTGCAAGGGGCCGGTAAGAACAACGGCGGCTCCGGGGCCACGGCACTGGTCGGGGTCAGTGTGCGCGGACCACGCGTGGCGCTGGCCTTCGAGCCCCTGGCCGAGGCCCCGGATTCCGTTGCGCACCTGGCCCGAATGCGAAGCGGGCTGGGCGCCGTATTGCTGCACCGGGGCGCGCCGTGGGTGGAGGTCGTGGCCTGGGCCGGGGAACTGGGACGATGCGGGCATATTCCGGCCGCCCTGTTCAACGCCGTGGCCCGCGGCAGCAGGTCGACGCGCGGCGTCTTCGTCTGGCGGGCCGACTCGGTGGAACCGGCCTCGGCGGCACCCACCACTTCCGGAGTCGCTATTTCAGACTCAGAAGGTGTGTCCGGACAGCCCCGGACCCAGGTCCTGGTGCGAGCCCTGGAACGCGAGATCCGCGACGCCGGGCTGGAGGCCGGGGACCTGATCGGCAGGTCCCGGCTCCGGTCGCTGACGGGGCTGGGCCGGGCGGAGCTGGCCGCGGCGATCACTGAACTGGGCGCCGAATCCATCGTGCGGGAGACCGCGGCCGGAGTCCGCCTGCCCGCCGTCACCTCGGCGGAGGTGCTTGACCTTTATGCGGCCCGCCGCGAACTGGGTGCAGTCCTGCTGCGTGCCCTGGCCGCCGGTCTGCACACCGGGTCGCGGTCGGTCGCCGAGCAGGGGCGGAGCCTGGCGGTGCTGGAAGCGGAGCTGGGTCGGGTGAGGCATCTGGCGCTGTCCCGGCCGGACCATGTGGCCGGTGCAGATCTGGCCTTCCAATCCGCCTGTGCCCGGGCCGCGGGTTTGGGCCACACTGGAGCGGCCTTCGCGGCCATCAGCCTGCGGCTGCACGTGTTCATCGCGATCCTGAAGATGAACTATGCGGCGGCGGCCGCACGAATCGCATACGACGACACCCGGATACTGACCGCGCTGCGCGCCGGCGACCCGGCCGCGGCCGTCGCCGCCTGGCGGGCGAAGATCGACAATGCGGTCAGGCACATGTCGGGCACGGCTCAGGCCAGACGTTTCGACGCCGGCCGCTGGGAGGAACTGCTGGGTGATTGAGACGGGTACTTGAACGAGTGGAGTAGAGTAGGAGTGCAGTGATCCGGCCATCACCGGGGAGCATTCGGAAGAACGGTGGGCGGATCCCGGGCGGGTCGATGACTCGAATGAGCCGCCTGCCCAGTAGAACCGGACGGGTGGGCCCGTGACAGCCTGTTGAGCGATCCGTGCGCGGGCCCCATGGGGTCCGGGGGCGGATAAGCGGGGTGGTACCGCGGCAGCAATGTCGTCCTCGCACGGTATAACCGTAAACGGGGCGGCCCCGGTCGCCCCGCAAACTCAAAGGACGCTCATGACTGAGACCAACTATCCCAAGGCCGGCACTTCGGCCTTCGGCCTGGCAGCCAGCCCCGACTTCCCCAAGCTGGAAGAGGGCATCCTGGACTACTGGAAGGCCGAGGACACCTTCAAGAAGTCCATCGCCCAGCGTGATGCCGGCGACCATGGGGAAAACGAATTCGTCTTCTACGATGGTCCGCCCTTCGCCAACGGCCTGCCCCACTACGGCCACCTGCTGACCAGCTATGTCAAGGACGTCGTGCCCCGCTACCAGACGATGCGCGGCAAGCGCGTCGAACGGCGCTTCGGCTGGGACACCCACGGCCTGCCCGCCGAACTCGAGGCGATGCGCCAGCTGGGCTTGAAGACCAAGGACGAGATCCTGGAGATGGGCGTCGAGAAGTTCAACGCGGCGGCCCGCGCCTCCGTGCTGCGCTACACCGACGAATGGCAGGCCTACGTCAACCGGATGGGCCGCTGGGTCGACTTCGAGAACGACTATAAGACGCTCAACCCCACCTTCATGGAATCCGTTCTGTGGGTCTTCAAGACCCTGTTCGACAAGGGCTACATCTACGAGGGCTATCGCGTCCTGCCCTACTGCTGGTCCGATGAGACCCCGCTGTCGAACCACGAACTGCGGATGGACGACGACGTCTACAAGCTGCGCCAGGACCCCGCCGTGACTATCGGCTACAAGTTGAGCGAGCCGGGACCCGATGGGGACGACGAATACGTCCTGATCTGGACGACCACCCCGTGGACGGTGCCCAGCAACCAGGCGGTGGCCGTCAACCCGGCATTCGACTACGTTGCGGTCAAGCCCGGCGAGGGTGCCCCGGAGGAATTCGCGGGCAAGACCTTCATCCTGGCGGAGGCCCGGCTGGGCCACTACGCCCGCGAACTGGGCGAGGAGCCCACCGTGCTGCGGCACTACACGGGCACCGAACTGCTGGGGAAGTCCTATGAGCCGCCCTTTGGCTACTTCGAAGGACAACAGGAGCGCTACGGCTCCGCCATGCACACCATCCTGTCGGCCGACTTCGTCACGCTCGACGACGGCACCGGTATCGTCCACCAGTCACCGGCCTTCGGTGAAGAGGACAAGGCGCTGACCGACACCTATGGGATCGAGGCCGCGCGCCCCGTCGACGACGCCGGCAAGTTCGACTCCACCGTCGCCGACTACACCGGGCTGCAGGTGTTCGAGGCCAATAAGCCGATCATCGCCGACCTCAAACACCACACCGGTCCGATGGCCGGGCGCCACGCGGTGCTGCTGCGCCATGAGACCTACGAGCACAGCTACCCACACTGCTGGCGCTGCCGCAACCCCCTGATCTACCGGGCCGTGTCCTCCTGGTTCGTGCGTGTCACCGCGTTCAAGGACACGATGCTGAAGACGAACGAGGACATCACCTGGGTCCCCGACAACGTCAAGCACGGCCAGTTCGGCAAATGGCTCAAAGGCGCACGCGACTGGTCGATCACCCGCAACCGCTTCTGGGGCTCGCCCGTGCCGGTGTGGAAGTCCGACGATCCGCGCTACCCGCGGCTGGACGTCTACGGCTCCTTCGCGGACCTCGAACGCGACTTCGGGACGATCCCCACCGGTCCGGACGGACAGCCGAATCTGCACCGGCCCTATATCGACGACCTGGTCCGGCCCAATCCCGACGACCCGACAGGCCAGTCGATGATGCGGCGCGTCCCCGACGTCCTCGACGTCTGGTTCGACTCCGGTTCGATGCCCTACGGCCAAGTCCACTACCCGTTCGAGAACAAAGAGTGGTTCGAGGACCACTACCCGGCGGACTTCATCGTCGAGTACATCGGCCAGACCCGTGGCTGGTTCTACATGCTCCACGTGCTGGCGGCGGCCCTGTTCGAGAAGCCGGCGTTCAAGGACGTCATCTGCCACGGCATCGTGCTGGGCTCCGACGGTCAGAAGATGTCCAAGAGCCTGCGCAACTACCCGGACGTCAACGAGGTGCTGGACCGTGACGGCTCCGATGCGATGCGCTGGTTCCTCATGTCCAGCCCGATCCTGCGCGGCGGCAACCTGATCGTGACCGAACAGGGGATCCGCGACGGCGTCCGCCAGGTCATCCTGCCGCTGTGGAATGCCTGGCATTTCTTCGCCACCTATGCCAACACCGCGGATGCGGTCGGCGGCGGCAAGGGCTACCAGGCGAAGGAACGCCATGAGTCCAGCCAGGTGCTGGACCGCTACCTGCTGGCCAAGACCCACGATCTGATCGTCGACTTCCAAGCGCAGATGGACGTGTACGACGTCTGGGCCGCCTGCCAGACGCTGCGCGAATACCTCGACATGCTCACCAACTGGTATGTCCGCCGGTCCCGTCGCCGGTTCTGGGACGGCACCGCGGATACGCACGAGACCTTCGACGTGTTCTACACCTGCCTGGAGGCCTTCCTGCGGGTGGCGGCACCTCTGCTGCCCTTCGTCACAGAGGAGATCTACCGGGGTCTGACCGGCGCCGAGTCCGTGCACCTGACCGACTACCCGGATGCGCAGCTGTTCGCCCCCGATGAGGACCTGGTCGCAGCCATGGACGCCACCCGCTCCGCGTGCTCGGTGGGTTCGAGCCTGCGCAAGGCCCAGAAGCTGCGCGTGCGCCTGCCCTTGAACTCCCTGACGGTGGCCAGCGATCTGGAGCTGGGTGCCGACTTCACCACGATCATCGCCGATGAGCTCAACCTCAAGAACGTCACGGTGATGGCACTCGAACAGGCCGCCGAGGCCGGTTTCAGCCTGGAGACCAAGCTGACAGTCAACGCCCGCGCCGCCGGCCCCCGACTGGGCAAGAACGTCCAGCACGCGATCAAGGGCTCGAAGACCGGCGACTGGCAGATCGCCGCGGATGGCACCGTGACCTCCGGCGGGATCGAACTGGTCGAGGGCGAATACACCCTGGAGTCCGTCGCCTCGGCTGCCACCGAGGGTACCGTCATGGCCACGACCGACTCGGGCTTCGTCGCCCTGGACACGCAGCTGACCCCGGAACTCGAGGCCGAGGGCGTGGCCCGCGATACCGTGCGGGCGATCCAGAACGTGCGCAAGCAGTTGGACCTCAACGTTTCAGACCGGATCCGCGTGGTGCTGTCCGGGCCGGCGCAGATCCGCGCGGCCGTCGAGGCGCACGCTGGGCTGATCCGCGAGGAGACCCTGGCCGTGGAGCTGACGACTAGCACAGAGGAACCCTCCGGCACCGGTGTGTTCGAGGCCAAGGACGTGGCCTCCGGGGTGCAGATCAAGGTGGAGAAGAATGACTGAGAACTCCGTGGATGAGCCCGGCGAGGCCGAGCTGGTCCGGGTGCTCACCGCACTGCAGGCCAGGGCGGGGGAGACCCAGGTCGAACTGCGCCTGGACGCGACCCGGCGGGCCTGCGAGCTACTGGGCGATATCCACACCGCGGCCCCGGCGATCACCGTCACCGGCACCAACGGCAAGACCACGACCGTGCGCATGGTCGAATCCCTGCTGGCCGCCGCCGACATCCGCGTGGGCCGGTTCTCCAGCCCGCACCTGCACAAGCTGACCGAACGGATCAGCGTGGACGGCGCGCCCGTGGCGGACGCGGACTTCGTGCGGATCTACGACGAGGTCGAGCCCTACCTGCTCATCGTCGACGGTGAACTGGCCGAGGCCGCGCGCCCGCCGCTGACCTATTTCGAGGTACTGACGATCCTGGCCTTCGCCGTCTTCGCCGACACCCCCGTCGACGTCTACGTGCTCGAGGTCGGAATGGGGGGCCAGTGGGATTCGACGAACGTCGCCGATGCACAGGTCTGCGGTTTCACGCCCATCGGACTGGACCATATGCAGTTCCTGGGCGATACCGTCACCGAGATCGCCGCGACCAAGGCGGGGATCCTCGACCGGACCGTCGACCCGAGTCCCGCGCCGGAGCCCGTCGCGGTGATCGGCCGTCAGGACGAGGAGGCCACGGCGGAACTGGCTCGCCAGGTCTCCGAGCGCGGAGTGGAATCGGCCTGGTTGGGCCGGGATTTCGAACTGGCCGACAGGCAGCGGGCCGTGGATGGCCAGCTCATCACGATCCGCACGACCCACGGCGTCTACGAGGACATCTTCCTGCCCCTGCACGGAGCACACCAGGCGGAGAACGCTGCGGTGGCCCTGGCGATCGTCGAACGCTTCCTCACCGTGGATCAGCCGCTGGACCTCGAGCTGGTGGGCCGTGGCTTCGCCCAGGTGACCTCGCCGGGGCGGGTCGAGACGGTGCGCGCGGACCCGACGATCATCGTCGACGGCGCTCATAATCCGCAGGCGGCCGCAGTGCTGGCCGAAACCCTGGAGGAGGCCTTCGACTTCCGCCGGGTGGTGGCGGTCTTGGCGATGTTCGCCGATAAGGACCCCCATGGCGTGCTGGAGTACGTCCATCGCTTCGCCGACACCGTCGTCGTCACCGCGGCGCTGAATCCGCGGGCGCTGCCGGCGGACGAACTGGCCGTCTTCGCCGCCGAATGGTGGGACGAGGACGATATCGTCGTGGCGGGAAACATGAATGAGGCACTGATGCGCGCCCTCGACATCGTCGCGGCGGACGCCGAACCGGGCACGGGCATCGTGGTCACCGGCTCGTTGGCCACGGTTGCGGAGGCACGCACCCTACTGGGCAAGGCGGACGAGGTATGAGCGACACCGCAGACGGCGCACAGCCGACGGGTGGCAAGCTGCGCAAACCGCTGAAATCCAAGTTGCCGATGCTCGGGGGCACCGTGCTCGTCAGCGAGGTCCTGGTGCTCTACCTGGCGGTCCTGGTGGGCTATGGCCTGCGGCCGGTGCCGCTGAGCTGGATCATCGGCGGGGCCGTCCTCATCACGGTCGTGTGCATTCTGGCGATGATCACCATGCCCAAGAAAGCGGGCGCACCCGGGATCGGAATCGCGCTGGGCTGGGCCGTACAGGTGCTCATCGGCCTGTCGGCGATCGTGATGCCCGGGCTGCTGGTCGTCCTGGTGGTCTTCGGGATCATGTGGGGCACGGCCGTGTACTGGGGCAGACGGATCGATCGTGAGGCGACCGCCTGGATCGCCGAACACGGGTACGTCCAACCGCCGGCTGATATGGAGGGCTGAAGGGCCCGTACGGACAATCGGGTTGCCCCTTCGGCTGCCCGAACAGAGTAAAACGACTGTAAAGGAAAGAACACATGACAGAACGCACCCTGGTACTCGTCAAGCCCGACGGCGTCCGCCGCGGACTGGTCGGAGAGGTCCTGCGCCGGATCGAAACCAAGGGATACACCCTGGCAGATCTGCGCATGGTCACCGCGACTTCCGAGCAACTGGCCGCCCACTACGCCGAGCACGAGGGCAAGCCCTTCTACGCTCCGCTGGTCGAGTTCATGAGCTCGGGCCCCGTGGTCGCGCTCATCGCCGAAGGCGAGGGCGTCATCCCCGGTTTCCGTTCGTTGGCGGGGGCGACCGATCCGACGGCAGCAGCGCCCGGGACGATCCGCGGCGATCTGGCCCGCGACTGGGGCCTGAACGTGCAGCAGAACATCGTCCACGGTTCCGACTCGCCAGAGGCCGCTGAACGTGAGATCGCGATCTGGTTCGCCTGAGCGAACAGAATGAAGGGCCGGGGCCCGGTCGGGCGAGGGGAGACCTCGCCCGACCGGGCCCCGGCCCTTTTCGGGCATCACAGCAACCAACGGCCCGGGCCGTTGGCAATCAGAACAGATTCGAGAAGAACTGCCAGAACTTCACGACGATGAGTCCATAGACGACGACCATCCACAGAACGCCGATCTCCAGGGAGTGCTTGGCGAACATGCGGGCGGTCAGGCTGTCGCGCAGGCCCTGGCCGAAGGCGCCCGTCAGGGTGTTGTAGCCGGTGGTCACACAGAACAGGGGAATCGTCACGGTCCACACGACAATGCACCAGGGGCAACCCACCCCGATGATGAAGATCGAGTAGATGAACAGGAAAGTGCACAGCGCCGTTCCGCCCAACAGCCCGATGTTCAGCCCGACCATCACCCAGGAGGGCAGTGTGGTCCGGGATACCAGCAGGACTCCGAGCAGCAGCGGGAAGATGAAGGCTGCGATTCCCAGGAACTGGTTGGGGAAGCCGAAGAGCTGGGCGCCGGGATGGGTCATCACGGAGCCGCACGAGAAGAACGGATTGAAATCGCAGGACAGGATACGGCCGGGATCTTCGAGCTTCTTGACCTTCTCCACAGACAGGTCGAATGAGGAGTAGAAACCGATCATGGCGGTGACGATGAGGAACCAGCCCATGGCCCGCTGGTTCAGGAACCAGGCCCTGGGACGGATCAGTTCCTCGAGTTCTTCATCGCTGAGTTCAGCGGCCGGTGCAGATGTCGCGGGTTCGTCTTTCACCATCCCATTGTGGTCCCTGGCGGTCCTCTCACACAATGACACGCGCCACTCTTAGGGAACGCTAAGGGACCACTGTGCAATAATTGGTGCATCGGCTCCGCACGCACCGCGGGGCAGACCGTCTCCACCTCGCCGTGGTTGTCCACGACAGGTCGAAGCCGAGGCGGGCCGCAGGGCTACCGCGCAGACTCACGTTGGCGCGAGCTTGATGAAAGCTGCGGCCGCAGACTTGACTTTTGATCCATCGGCCGATGGATCGTAGGCATCCTCCCGGATGATCCGCATCGGTGCGGGCGGGGATCCGCATGGGGGACAGGAGCAATTGAATGTCGAATGACGAAGAGATCCAGGACCCGACGGCGGGCATCTTGGCCGACCTTGCGGACCTCAAGGCCCACTCACAGCAGGCAGCCGACGAACACCAGGTCGACGATGATGTGCGGGCAAGACTGGACCGCATTTCCGCTGCAGCGGCGACGCTGCGCGAAGACGACGATGACATGGAACCGGATGCGCAGCCCGATGAACGGGCGCAGCGCGCCGCCGGGATCACACTGCCCGACGCGGATTCCGGTCCTGCCTTCGGGGTGGGTATGTTGAACTTCTCGGCGGCCCCGACCCCACAGCGGGTGGACGAGGAGACGGAGGAAGCCGGTGGAGTGCTCCAGCCGGAGTCCTTCGATGACTACAACCCCTTCTCGTTCTCCGCTGCCCGGGCCCAGACGCCGGAACCGCCGGAGGCACCCGCGCCGACTGTAGCCGACCCTGGACTGCTGTTCCAGGCCCCGCAGGTCGAGCTCGGTGAGCTCGCCGACCCCGATTGGTCGCCGGCGGAGGAGGAAACGGAGCCCGCGGTCGAGACCGACGAGGGCGAGGACGCCGAAAGTGCCGGACAAGACGACGCCGAGGACTCCCTGGGCGCCAAGAAGCGTCGCCGTGGGGGTCGTGGGCGGCGGTCCAAGCGCGATCGCGCCGAGGACGAGAACCAGGGTGAGAATACCGGCGACGGGGACGAGCCCGCCGCCGAACACCACGCGGACAAGGACTCCGCGGAGGCCAAGGACGGCAAGGGCGATAAGGATTCCAAGGCGGACAAGCCCTCCGAGGAGGACAGTGGTTCGGGTCGCCGCCGGCACCGTCGGCGCGAACGCGACCGCAGCGGCGCCTCGGCCCGCAGTGACGAGGTCACCGGTGTTAAGGGCTCGACCCGCCTCGAGGCCAAGCGGCAGCGCCGCCAGGAGGGCAGGGCCGCCGGTCGGCGCCGCCCGCTGATCACGGAGGCCGAGTTCTTGGCCCGGCGTGAATCCGTGGAGCGCAAGATGCTGGTGCGTCGGCAGGATGGTCGGACCCAGCTGGTCGTGCTCGAAGACGGTATCGCGGTTGAACACTACCTATCCGAGGACCGGGCCCAGGCATCGCTGATCGGCAATGTCTACCTGGGCAAGGTGCAGAACGTGCTGCCCAGCATGGAGGCGGCATTCATCGACATCGGCAAGGGCCGCAATGCCGTGCTCTACGCCGGTGAGGTGAACTGGGACGCCCTCGGAATGGACGGCAAGCCGCGTCGGATCGAGCTGGCGCTCAAACCCGGTGATTCCGTGCTGGTACAGGTGACCAAGGACCCGATCGGGCACAAGGGGGCCCGCCTGACCGCGCAGATCTCCCTGCCGGGGCGCTTCCTGGTATTCGTACCCGGCAACACGATGACCGGTATCTCGCGCAAACTGCCGGATGTGGAACGCCACCGCCTCAAGAAGCTGCTCAAGGAGATCGTGCCCACCGGTTCCGGTGTCATCGTGCGCACCGCGGCCGAGGGCGCGGCCGAGGAGGAACTGCGCCACGACGTCGAGCGGCTCTCGAAGCGCTGGGAGAAGATCGAGGCGAAGACGACGTCGACGAAGGTGCTGTCGCCTGCGCTGCTCTACAGTGAACCGGACATGATCCTGCGGATCGTCCGCGATGTGTTCAACGAGGACTTCGCCGAACTGGTGGTATCGGGTGACAAGGTCGAGGACGAGATCCACGAGTACGTCGAGACGGTCGCCCCCGATCTGGCCGAACGCCTCAAGCACTATGAGGGCGAGGAGGACATCTTCGCTCACTATCGCGTCGACGAACAGATCGAGAAGGCGCTCAACCGGCTCGTTCATCTGCCCAGCGGCGGATCCCTGGTGATCGACAGGACCGAGGCGATGACGGTCATCGACGTCAACACGGGCAAGTTCACCGGTTCGGGAGGCAACCTCGAGGAGACGGTGACGAAGAACAACCTGGAGGCGGCCGAGGAGGTCATCCGCCAGCTGCGCCTGCGCGACATCGGCGGGATCATCGTCGTCGACTTCATCGACATGGTGCTCGAGGCCAACCGCGACCTGGTGGTCCGCCGGCTGGTGGAGTGCCTCGGCCGCGACCGGACCAAGCACCAGGTCGCCGAGGTCACCTCGCTGGGGCTGGTGCAGATGACCCGCAAGCGCATCGGCACCGGGCTGGCGGAGGGCTTCGCAGCAGCCGGCGAGGACTTCACCGGGCGGGGTCTGATGCTGCCGGGGACCGAACCGGATCCCAATGCCAAGAAGTTCAAGTCCCGCAAGGCCAAGGACGGCCACCACGACAAGAAGCACGAGCGCAAGCAGGCGGAGCCCGCGCCGGAACCCGTGCATGACGAGGTCGAGGCCAGCCGTAGCGCGGAATCGCGCAATGCAATGGCGGCGATCGCCAAGGCGACGATCAAGAAGGCAGAGGACGCGGGCGGGGAACCGGCCGCCCCTGCCGCAGAGGAACCCGCTGCACCGCAGGCGGAGGCGAAGCCCAAGCGGACCCGCCGCTCGCGTAGGAAGAAGGCGGACGAGGCTCCGGCACCGCTGTTCGACGCTCCAGTGTCCGAGTCCACGCCCGCTGCGGATGCGGCACCGGCCGAGCAATCGGCGCCCGTGGTCGAGGCGACGCCCGAGCCGGTCGCGGAACCCGAGCCCGAGCAGCCGAAGGGTCCGGCTCCGCTGATGATCGGCGGGGAGCAGACCACGAAGGTGCAGGTTGCCGAGGCGGCGCCGAAGAGGCCCGTCAAGCGCGCGCCGCGCAAGCAGCCGGTGGCTGCTCCGGAATCCGAGCCCGTCACCACGGGCTTCCTCATCATCGGCCAGGACTGACCGATGCGCCGCCTGCGGTGAGTGACCGCGGTCGCCGCTGGCCCGGCCCGCCCGGACCGTCTACCATGTGGACGGACCGGGCGGGCCGGCCGCATTAGGATGGGACCATGAGTGAAGAGATCCCCGCGGAACTGTTGGCCCTGCGCGCCAGCATCGACAATATCGATGCAGCCCTCATCCACATCCTGGCCGAGCGTTTCCGGCTCACTGAGGCGGTGGGAGAGCTCAAGGCGACGGTTGAGTTGCCTGCGGCCGATCCCGCGCGCGAGGCGCGCCAGGTCGCGCGCCTGCGCAGGCTGGCAGAGGACAGCGATCTGGACCCCGAATTCGCGGAGAAGTTCCTTGCGTTCATCGTCGCGGAGGTCATTCACCGTCATGAGCGCATCGCCGAGGCCAAGCGCGCCGGCTGAGCGCCGGGCAGCTTTCGAATCCGACGTCTGCGTGATACTCGGCACACATGAAGCCTTTGACTCGGTGTCGGGGATCCGGCTAAAATAGGGTGCTGGTGTGGATAACACCTGGCTGATTTCTGTCTCGTAATGGGGCCGCCCGCCATCTGGTGGACGGGGCCAAGCCAGAGTCGCCGAACAACGAAGTCGTGAGCAGCACCCGGCTGCGCGCAGAGAACGGAAGGGTTCGAACATGGCATACGCTATCGTCCGTGCCGGCGGTCACCAGGAAAAGGTGAGCGTTGGCGACATCATCACAGTCAACCGAGTCAAGGGCGAAGCCGGTGACAAGGTCGAACTCGACCTGGTCCTGCACGTCGACGGTGAGACCGTCACGCACGAGGCCGACAAGCTCGCCAAGATGAAGGCCACCGCTGAGATCGTCGATGAACTTCGCGGTCCCAAGATCGTGATCCAGAAGTACAAGAACAAGACGGGTTACAAGAAGCGTCAGGGCCACCGCCAGGACCTCACCCGCCTGAAGATCACCGACATCAAGTAAGTTTTTCATCCGAGGAGTTAGACACAATGGCACATAAGAAGGGCGCGAGCTCCACTCGCAACGGTCGTGATTCCAACGCACAGCGCCTGGGCGTCAAGCGTTTCGGCGGCCAGACCGTCAAGGCCGGAGAAATCCTGATCCGTCAGCGCGGCACCAAGTTCCACCCCGGTGAGAACGTGGGCCGTGGCGGCGACGACACCCTGTTCGCCCTGTCCGCGGGCACCGTCGAATTCGGCGCGCGCAACGGTCGCAAGATCGTCAACATCAACGCCGCGGGCTGAACAACTCGGCCATAACGGTTTCAGTGTGGGGTGAGTCGCCGCGGGCGTCTCACCCCACACTTCTTTATTCTCCAGCAATCCACGCTGTATCCGCAGCACAACGGAAGTGACAACGGTGGCCACAGAATTCGTCGACCGAGTGACCCTGCACATCTTCGCCGGACGAGGCGGGGACGGGTGCACCTCGATCAAGCGCGAGAAGTTCAAGCCCCTGGGCGGACCCGATGGCGGCAACGGCGGCAACGGCGGTGACATCGTGCTGGTCGTGGATGACCAGACGACGACTCTGCTGCCCTACCACCGCAGCCCACATAAGAAGGCCGAACACGGTGGGATCGGTCGCGGTGGCTTCTACCACGGCACCAACGCCCCCGACCTGGTGTTGCCGGTTCCCGTCGGCACCGTGGTCAAGACCCTGGACGGAGATGTCCTCGCCGACCTGGTGGAGCCGGGCACCCGCTATGTGGCCGCGGCAGGGGGCCACGGGGGACTGGGTAACGCGGCCCTGGCCTCGACCAAGCGCAAGGCCCCGGGGTTCCACCTGCTCGGGGAGCCGGGCGAAGAGGCCGATATCGTCCTCGAGCTCAAGTCCGTGGCCGACGTCGCGCTGATCGGCTTCCCCTCGGCGGGCAAATCCAGCCTGATCGCGGCCCTGTCCGCGGCCCGGCCCAAGATCGCGGACTACCCATTCACCACACTGGTGCCCAATCTGGGCGTGGTGCAGGCAGGCGACGTCCGGTTCACCGTGGCCGACGTGCCCGGACTGATTCCGGGTGCCAGCCAGGGCAAGGGCCTGGGTCTGGAATTCCTGCGCCACGTCGAACGCTGTGCGGCGCTGGTCCACGTCATCGATATGGCGACCTGGGACCCCGAACGCGACCCGGTGGGCGATTTGCAGACCATCGAAGATGAACTGGCGGCGTACTCCGTCGATATCGCAGCCGAGGGATCGGAGCTGCTGCCGCTGACGCAGCGGCCCAAGCTGGTGGCCCTGAACAAGGTGGACGTGCCCGATGGACGGGACATGGCCGATATGGTCCGCGGCGAACTCGAGGCCGCCGGGTGGCGCACCTTCGAAGTGTCGGCCGTGAGCCACCTGGGCCTGCGGGAGCTGTCGTTCGCCATGGCGGAACTGGTCGCCGCCGAGCGCAAGCGCCGCGAGGAGACTGCGCCGGAGCCGGTGCGCACCGTGATCCGACCGATCGCGGTGGATGACAAGGGCTTCGAAGTGCACCGTGAACACACCTCCGACGGTGAGCTGTTTAGGATCCTGGGGGATAAGCCGGAGCGTTGGGTCATCCAGACCGATTTCGCCAATGACGAGGCGGTCGGCTATCTGGGCGACCGCCTGGAGCGCTTGGGCGTGGAGACCGAGCTGTTCCGCGCCGGTGCGATCGCCGGATCCACCGTGGTCATCGGCGAGGGCGACGGCGTCGTCTTCGACTGGGATCCCACGATGGTCGGAGGGGCCGAACTGCTGGGTTCGCGCGGGACCGATCTGCGCGTTGAGGACCACGAGACGGCCAGGGCCTCCCGCCGCGAGCGCAAGGAGGCCTTCCACGAGAGGATGGACGCCAAGGCCGCGGCCCGCGCGGAACTCGAAGGCGAGCGCCAGGAGGATCAGAAGCTGGGCCGGGGCGGCTATACCGCCGATATGAATGGCGCCCGCGACGAGCACGGCGTGCCGATCGTCACGGGGCCGGACACGGACGGGGACGACCGGCTGTGACCCCGGTGGACTACACCGGAGCCAGGCGGGCCATCGCGCAGGCCAAGCGATTGGTCGTCAAGATCGGCTCGTCCTCCCTGACGAGCTTGGCCGGCGGCCTCAACGTCGGTCTGCTCGAGGCATTCGCCCGCAGCGTGGGCCGGGCTGCGGCCACGGGACGCGAGATCATCGTGGTGTCCTCCGGTGCTATCGCCGCGGGCCTGGAGCCGATGGGGCTGGCCGCCCGGCCGAAGGACTTGGCCACGCAACAAGCGGCGGCCGGAGTGGGACAGACCCAGCTGATGAGCGCCTACCGCCGGGTCTTCGACGAATTCGGCACCGTCACGGCCCAGGTGTTGTTGACGACCGACGAACTGATCCGCCGCACGCAGTACCGCAATGCCCAGCGGGCCCTGGACCGGATGCTGGCAATGGGAGTCCAGCCCATCGTCAACGAGAACGACGCGGTGGCCACGCAGGAGATCCGGTTCGGCGATAACGACAGGCTCTCCGCACTGGTTGCTCAGCTGGCCCATGCGGATGCGCTCGTCATGCTCTCGGACGTCGACGCCCTCTACACCGCACCGCCGGAGGTCCCGGGCTCGGCCCGGGTGCCATTCGTTGCCGATGCCGCAGCGACCTCCGGTCTGCGGATCGGGGGAACGGGGCGTGCGGGCGTCGGATCGGGCGGAATGACCTCGAAGGTGCGGGCTGCGACCATGGTCGCGGACTCCGGTATCCCCACAGTGCTCACCAGCGCTGCCAACCTCGAGGGGGCGCTGACCGGAGCCGACTTGGGAACCTATTTCGGTGTGACCCACAAGCGACGCCAGACGCGGCTGTTGTGGCTGGCGCACCTGGCCGACACCCACGGGTCCGTGCGAGTCGACGCGGGCGCGGCAAAGGCCCTGCACAATGGTTCCTCGCTGCTGGCGGCCGGTGTTACAGACGTCGACGGGGCCTTCGAAGCGGGTGACCCGATTGACATCGTCGGGCCTCGCGGACAGTTGTTGGCCCGCGGTATGGTGAACTTCGCCGCGGTGGAACTGCCGCGGATGTACGGCATGTCCACAGACGAACTGGGCCAGGCGTATGGGGGCGATTACCGCAAGGAGGTCGTGCACCGCAACGATCTGGTCCTGACCGACGCAGTGTTCTAGACGAAGGGGATGCGATGACTTCAACCCAGGCGGAGATTCATCCGAAGACCGTGCGCGCGGTGACTCGGGTGGTCGCCGCGGCCAAAGCGGTCGCCCCGGTGCTCGCCGGAACCTCGGCGAAGGTGCGCGATGCCGCATTGGAGGCGATCGCGGTCAACCTCGAGGAACACACCGAGGATCTGCTGGCGGCCAACGCCGAGGACCTGGTCATGGCCAGGGGCAAGGAGATTCCGCAGTCGTCGCTGGACCGGTTGGCACTCGACGAACAGCGGATCGCCAACATCGTCGACTCGGTGCGCACCGTGGCGGCGCTGCCCGATCCGGTGGGAGAACTGGTGGAGGGCCGGACCCTGACCAATGGAATCCAGCTCTATCAGGAGCGGGTTCCGTTGGGGCTGGTGGCCGCGATCTACGAGGCCAGGCCCAACGTCACGGTCGATATCGCCGCACTCGCCCTGAAATCTGGGAACACGGCAGTGCTGCGCGGGGGCAATCTTGCGAAGTCGTCCAATTCCCTGCTGCTCGAACTCATGCGTCAGGCGATCGTTGCGGTGGGTCTGCCGAAGGAGGCGCTGTCCTCGGTCGATGAATGGGGCAGGGACGGCGCCAGGGTGTTGATGACGGCACGCGACTACGTCGATCTGCTGATTCCCCGTGGCGGTGCCGAGTTGATTTCCACTGTCGTGCGCGAATCGATCGTGCCGGTCATCGAAACCGGGGTCGGAAACGTCCACATATTCGTTGACCAGTCGGCACCTGTGCGCATGGCCACGAACATCGTCGTCAACTCGAAGACGCAACGGCCGGGCGTGTGCAATTCGGTCGAGACCCTGCTCGTCCACGAGAAGGCGGCGAAGCGCGTGCTGCCCAAGCTCCTGGGCGCGCTGAGTGAACGCGGAGTCGTCGTCCACGCGGGGCCCGATGTCGCCGAGCTGGCTCCGGACGGGGTCGCGATCCGCAGGGTTGCACGGCGGGACTGGGCCAAGGAGTACCTGGGGCTGGAGATCGCGGTGAAGATTGTAGCGGGGCTGGATGAGGCGATCGAACACATCCGGTCGTATTCCTCGGGACACACCGAGGTCATCGTCACCAACGATATGGCCAATGCCGACGCTTTCGTCTCCGCGGTCGACGCCGCCGCAGTGGGAGTCAATGTCTCCACCCGCTTCACCGATGGAGAGGAGTTCGGACTGGGAGCCGAACTGGGGATCTCGACCCAGAAGCTGCACGCGCGCGGGCCAATGGGCCTGCGCGCCCTGACGACTGTGAAATGGGTCATGCGCGGTTCCGGCCAAGTCCGCGAGTGACACCCGCCCCGGCGTTCGTAATCTCGTCGGTGACACAATAAGATCGATATGAAGCCCGCACCGTGCGGGCGACCGTAACCGAAAGAGGAGCCCCACGTGAAGACCGCGATCCTGCTGGCAGCAGCCGAACACAGTGAACACGCCGTCGAATTGCCCGTGTCCCCGTATGTCTATGCCGGTGTAGCCGCCGCTGTTTTCCTGCTGAGCCTGTTTGTGACGATGTCGTGGAAGGGCATCTCGTACCGTCACTGATATGACAGACAGGAAACGCCGGATCGGGGTGATGGGCGGGACGTTCGATCCGATCCACAACGGACACCTCGTGGCCGCCAGCGAAGTCCAGGCAAGATTCGACCTGGACGAGGTCGTTTTCGTGCCCACCGGCCATCCGTGGCAGAAGGCGGACCGCAATGTGACCGACTCGGAACATCGGTATCTCATGACGGTGATCGCCACCGCCTCGAACCCGCGTTTCACGGTGTCACGCGTCGACATCGAGCGGCCCGGCCAGACGTATACCATCGACACCCTGCGCGATCTGCGCTGTGTCTACGGGGACGATGCCGAACTGTTCTTCATTACCGGAGCGGACGCCCTGGCGCAGATCCTGACCTGGAAGAACGTGGAGGCGTTGTTCGAACTGGCCAATTTCGTCGGGGTGAGCAGGCCGGGTCATGAACTCGACGGTCATGGTCTGCCCAGCGAACGATTGAGCCTGCTGCAGATCCCGGCGCTGTCCATCTCGTCGACGGACTGTCGAGACCGGGTGGAGGCGGGACTGCCGGTCTGGTACCTGGTGCCCGACGGGGTGGTACAGCACATCGCCAAACACAATCTGTACAACAGGAGTACCCATGGCTGAGCAGTTCTTGACGCGCCGGGAACGACGCGAAGCAGAGCGTCGGGCCGCTGAGGCCGAGTTCGACGCCACACACGGGGACTCGACGGCAGGCGTCGCCGAGGCCCCAGGCGGGACATCGGTCCCTCCCTCGGCAGCCCGACCCCTGGTGAGCCATGAGGAGGCGAAGCCCACGGCCCCCGCCGAGCCTCCGGCTGCCATGCCCGGGGACACTCCGACCGGCCGTGCCGAGTTCGTATCGCCGGCAGCATCCGCCGCGCCCGCAGCTCCGGCTGACCCTGCAGAACCCGCGGTACCCGCCGAGGAACCGGTGTTCGCCAGCCGCGCGGAGCGACGCCGCTATCTGCGCGAGCACGGATTGGCCGAGGATCCGAGTGATGTCGCAACCGGCGACCTCCCGCCGGTGAACACCCTGCGGCCCATCGCCACGCATGCCGATGCACCGGTCGATCCGGCGCCTCGTACGGCGCAGGCCCCTGGTCCGAAGGGGAAGGCGGCAACACCTGCCGCAGCCCCCGTCGACAAGTCGGCCGAGCCCGCGCAACCGGCGAAGCCGAGCGGCCGGGACGAGCCGGCCACGCCCAAGCAACAGGCCAAGCCGAAGCCATCGGTCAAGCCGGCCGAACCCACCGCGTCCAAACCCGCTCAGCCGGTTATCCCTCCAGAATCGAAGGCGGTTCCCGCCGCGGCTGCGAAGGCCCCGGTGGACGAACCGAAGGCGGAGACTTCAAAGCCGGCACCGAAACCCGCGGCGCAGCCGGAGCCGGCACGCCCCGAGCCCGACCCGGCTCCCACGCCGAAACCAGCACCCAAACCGGCGCAGCAGGCGCCGGATCCGGTGGAGAAGGCGAGCGAGCCGGAGGCCTCGGCTGCCGGTCGTCCGTCAGAAGAGCCGGCACCGAAGAAGGCGCAGACCGCCGCCGGAATGGACCGCGGACCGCGCAAACCGCGCAGAGCACCCGTCGTCGCTCCTCCCTCATCTCAAGCGATCAAGGTAGTCTCGGGCGACGAGAAGAACACAGCCGGTGAGCCGGGAGGGCTGCGCGACCTGGGCTCGCATCCGCAGACGATGCCGATTGAGACGGTACGCGCAGCCCAGCATTCCGACGACGAGGCCGAGATCACGGACGAGGTCTGGCCGGAAGACGCACCCGCCGGTTCGATTCCCGGCACTCCCATGCGGGCCTCGGATGTCACACATGCCGATGGTGAGGTCCTGATGGGCGAACACTTCAGCTGGACACCGTTCATCTTCCTCGGCGCGGCCCTGGTCGTCGCGATCGCTCTCATCGTGGTGGCCCTGACCATGCTCTTCTAACCCGTAAACCGCCGGACCCAGACCGGGTATCGGAACCGAATGACTCTACAACCGGAAGGTATCGCGTGACCGCGACCGAAAACGCCCTGGAACTGACGCATATCGCAGCCAGGGCAGCTGCCGACAAGCTCGCCACCGAAATCGTGGCCATCGACGTCAGCGACCAGCTCTACATCACAGATGTTTTCCTCATCGCCTCGGCCGACAACGACAGGCAGGTCAACGCCGTGGTCGATGGGATCGAGGAAGCGCTGCTGAAGGAATGCCGGCAGCGTGCGCGCCTGCGCGAGGGCAAGGGCGAGGGACACTGGGTGCTGTTGGACTTCGGCGACCTGATCGTCCACGTCTTCGCTGCCGAGGATAGGGAGTTCTATGGCCTGGAGAACCTGTGGAAGGACTGCCCGACGATCGACGTCACCGCCGATCTGGGGCTACCGCAGACTAAAGCGGACGATCATGCCTAAGCGTGTGTTCCTGGTCCGTCACGGGCAGACCGCATATAATCTCCAGCGTCGCTTCCAGGGCCAGGCGGATATCCCGCTGGACGCGACGGGCCGGGGCCAGGCCCAAGCCGTCGCGACCCATCTGGCGGGGCGCGGTATCACCCGCCTATTCAGCTCCGATCTGTCCCGCGCTCATGAGACCGCCCGGGCGATCGGCGGGGCCATCGGGTTGGAGCCGGTGACCGATGCAGGTCTGCGTGAGGTGGGAGTGGGCGATTGGGAGGGCCTGACCCGCGATGAGATCGCGCCGCGCTGGCCTGCGGAATTCGCGCTGTGGAACGCCGGGCGCGACGTTCGACCGCCGCGTGGGGAATCCCTGCAGGAGGCGGGCAGCCGTGTCTACTCGACGGTTGGGACCCTGCTCAAGACCTGCGCCGATGACGATGTGGTGGCGATCGTGGCTCACGGCGCGGTGATTCGCGGCGCCACCCAGATGTTCCTGGGACTGGACTCCGACGGACCCCTGGGGCAGTTGGGCGCCTTGAAGAACTGCAATTATGCATCCCTGCAGTACCGTTCCGAGCACTGGTACTTAGACGCCTGGGGCTGGTCGGTCGACTGAGCGGCCGGGGTTCAGGCGCGCCTACTGCGCCAGGCTGCGATCTCTTCTTCGACCCGACGCATCGGGGTGACGACCAGATGCCCGGTGTGCGGATCGAGCCCTGCATCGCGGACCCTCCGGTTGAAGTCCTCGAGCAGCTTGCGGACCTCGTCTTCGTCGTCGACCGCGTCGAGCCTGCCGCGAAGATCGGCGGCCTCCTGACGCAGAGTGAGTGCGGCGGGGCCGACGCCACGGATGTCCTCGTCGGCGAGCTTTCCCTTGATCCACCAGTCCGGGTCACGACGCCCGTCGAGGCCGGGCAACGGCTTTCCGAGTCCGGGCAGGTCATCGAATTCTCCACGGGCGATGGCCTGCTCCACTGCGCTGTTGACCATGGCGGACTTCCAGATCTCGACCTGGCTGGGAGCGGACGGACCACGTCGGGCGGAGTCGTCAGGATCCCCACTGACATCGGGAGTCGCACCGGCCCCCGATGCCCCACGGACGCTCTCTATCCTTCTGCGGCGTTCGGAGTCGCGCTTGACCATATTCCCACTTCCAGTTCGATACTCGAGAGCTGCCGGGTTCGGAGCCGGCTGCGGCCGGAATCCGAAGATGCCGTTACTCCCATTATCCGTTCGTGAGCTCGCGCGCCAGGTCCAGCAGTCGTCGGGCCGATTCCTCCCAGGAGAAGGTGGCAGCCTGCCCCGGCGCCAGTTGCGAGAGCCGTAACCAGGTTTCGGCATCGGCCAGGCGTCTGGCGCCGGCGGCCAGGGACCGGGGCGAGTCCGGGTCGAAGTAGACGCCGGCCGGACCGGCGATCTCACGGAAGATCGGCAGTTCGCTCAACAGCACGGGTAGTCCTCGGCTCAGCGCCTCGACCACCGGCAGGCCGAAACCCTCGGCGCGGGAGGCGCTGACGAGCGCCGTGGCGGAATCGAGCAGCCGATGGTATTCCTCATCGCTGACCCCGTGGTGGAACTCGATGTGGGCAGCGGGGCCGGCCAGGCGGGCCAACTCGGCCTCCCGGACCGGGGAGATCTTCGACGTCAGGTGCAATGTCCAGCCCGGCAACAAGGGCATCGCCATGGCGATGGTCTCGACGTTCTTGTACGGCATGAAGGCGCCCATGTAGACCAATGACCTGGCCGTATCACCCTGGGCCCGCTGTGGCAGGGCGGCCGGGGGAGTGGCGGCATTGCCGATCACGTGGACCGGTTTACGCGTCAGCCGGTGCTCCGCGATGAGTTCGGCGGTGGTTCGGCTGACCGTGGCCACGGCATCTGCCCGGTTGAGCAGGACGCGTTGTGGCCAATACGCCTTGTGATACAGGCGCCAGGCGCCGCGCACCACGGCCGGCAGATCCCGTGGGGGAGTCGGGTGGTCGTAGTAGATGAGGTCGTGCAGGGTCAGGATCAGCTTGTAGTGCCGCCCGGTGGACCCCATCACCTGCATGGTCGAGAACACGACGTCCGCGCCCAGTTGGTTGAGCCGGCGCGCGATGAAGGGCTCGGCCGGGCTGATCGGATCGTTCAACAGCACGTAGGGGGTCTGCGGCAGCATGGCCAGCTGGGCGGGATCGTTGATGATCGCCGTGACCTCCACGTCGGTGCCGCGGGTCAGATCCAGCAGGGCGCGCAGCAGTTCGGCGCCGTACCGGGAGATCCCATCGTGCCGGTCCGTGCGCGTGAAGCGGGAGTCGAAGAACAGTCTCATGCCACGAACGCCTCGATTCCTTCGGCCGCGGTCTCAGGGGCCTCGTAGTGGATCAGATGGCCCACCCCGTCGACGATCGTGGCCGAGGCGGCGGGCAGGGAGGCGATGAACGCCTCGGTGGCGGGCAGCGGCGCGATCTGGTCGGCCGAGCCGGCGATCACCGCCACCGGCATGGTCAGGGCATCCGCGGCCTCGGCCACGGTGTGCGAGATCGACACGTCGTAGGCGCGCGCCAGCGTGCGGCGGTCGGCGAAGGCGGAGAAATAGCGGGCATGCTGGTCGTGGATGTAGCGACGCAGCCCCGGGTCGTCTGTGGTGGCCATGACCTCGCTCATCACGCGCACGATCAGCGGACTCGACAGCAGGGCTCGGGCGGCTCCCGCGGGCAGGGCGGCTCCCGCCCGGTAATAGGCGACGGTCGCGCGGGTCAGCAGACTGGCGGGACCGGCCAGCGGGTCCGAGGCGATCGGATTGATCAGCACCAGACGATCGGGGGCACTCCCCGCATTCGCCCTGGCGGCGGCCCAGTGGGCGGCCAGAATCGAGCCGAAGGAATGCCCGACCACCACGGGCGGCGCTCCGTACTCTTCGGCCACCGCACTGTGCAGGCCGTCGAGGCACTCCAGATAGGAATCCAGATCCAGTTCGCCCTCCGGGGCGGGGGTGCTGCCGAACCCTGGCAGGTCGGGGACGATGACCGGCCGGTGTCGCAGGTAGTGGGCGATGAGATCCATCCCGTGGTGATCGCCGCGGAATCCGTGGATCAGGAGGACCGGACGGGCGCCTGAGCGGTCTCGGTGATGATGCCAGGTGGCCACCTGGAGCGGGGCACCGTTGACTGCGATGGTCAGATCGTGGCGCATTGAATCGATGAAATCCATATGGCTCCATCCTACGTGGGCCCAGGCGGCCGGTAGCGTTACCGGGTGAGGGGTAGACCGTCGATGAGTTCCTCAATGGCGAGCACATCGCGCGGAATGAACTCCGCGATGGTCAGTCCGACTATATCGGCGACTTCTGCGATATCGCCGATCACACGGCGGATCTGGGCTCGATTGAGCCCGTCGGGAACTTGCCCGAGGCCTAGGACGGCTTCAGCGGAGTCGACTGTGTCGACGTCGAGGTGGACGGCCACCTTGCCGGCTCCGGTACTCGCGAGCCAGTCGAGCAGGCCGGAGCTGGTCTTGCGAAGATCGGTGGGGGTGAATGCCCGCAGTCCCCACTGGTCGACGTGAGCATATGCGTCCGGGACCCAGTCGTGCAGCCCTACGAGCGCAAGACGGGAGGAATCGACGTGGGCGGGTAGCCGGTTGAGGATTTCCCCGTCGCCGTGTCCAGTCAGCGCGCTGACGGCCATAGCGTGGAAACCGTCGTAACCGGTATCCGGTGTATCGGTGTCGGGATGGGAGTCGATCCAGATGACGGCAAGATCGTCTTCGTACTTGTGAGCCAGCTCAGCGAATGGGGCTACGCTGACCGAGCACTCGCCGCCAAGGGTGAGCACGCGGTCGAAGTCATGGCGGGCAAGCGCACGCTGCGCGGCTGCCAAGGATGCGAGGATGGCCGAACGCGATTCGACGCCTCCGGTCGAGCCTTCGTCCGGGTTTCCACCATCGACGGGGACGACCTCGGTCGGTCCTGGATGATCGGGAAGGATCGCCTGGAGCACACGGGTACCGAGAGCATATGAGCGCCGTGCGCGGTCTATGGGCACCTCCGGCAGTAGCTCTGCGACGGTGTCACGGCCGGCTCCTTGCCATTGAGGCCACACCAATCGCAGTGTTCGTGCATCGGTGACGTTCTGATCGATCATGGGGAGGCTTCCTCTTCTTCGCACGGAAATCCCGCAAGATAAACTGAAAACGTCCTGCCGCATGGCAGGACGTTTTCAGTCTAGTCACCTTCGGTGGAGGTAAGGGGATTCGAACCCCTGACCTTCTCCATGCCATGGAGACGCGCTACCAACTGCGCCATACCCCCGAAGAGTCTGTATTCGATTGTCCGGACGCCCTGACCGCATATGTCTGCGATTGGACATTCCGTGGAGGTAAGGGGATTCGAACCCCTGACCTTCTCCATGCCATGGAGACGCGCTACCAACTGCGCCATACCCCCGAAAGGATCACCCGAACGTTCGGGCAACGACGTTAACTCTAGTCCAGTTCGAGCGCCTTTGCCAAGTCGGGGAGCCCGATCGCCGGCTGAGCGTGAGCGGCATCATAATCCAGCATCGCATGTAGCCGTGGAAACCGATCGCTCAGTGGGCCACGATCAGAATGACCGCCCCCAGAATCGTCAGGCCGCACAGGGTGAAACAGGCGTAGGCCCCGGTCAGTCTGGCGCGCTTCTGCAGATGTGTCAGCGGATTGCGTTTGGCAGCCTTCGCGGCCTTCTTCTCCGCTTTCCTGATCTGCTTCGGGGTTAACTTCGTGATCGCATCGGGGAAGTCGACGGGGTGGACGACCGGCGGACGGCCGCCCTCGACCAGTAGGCGCAATCCCAAGCCGTAGAAGAAGACCAGCATGCTCGCCCCCACCAGGGCAGCACACAAGACGAGGATGAAATCGATCCAGGCGATGTGCATCAGGCGCCCTCTCTCTCGTCAGCGTGAGCGGCCTGCGCGTTACGCGAGGCGGCTTTCCTCGCAGCCTTGGCCTCGGCCCGTCTGCGCGCGGCACGTGCCTGGCGCGGAGTGGGTGGCAGCTGGTGCGGGACCTTCACCGCATGGCCGGACTCCGCCACATCGCTCTTCATCGCATCGGCCGGGTGGCCCTTCTGGCGTTTGGAGATCAGGAACATCCCCAGGACGACGATGGCGGCGAGGACGAACGCCACCAGGACCCCCCAGTGGCCCATGCCCACGACGATCAGCGCGACCAGGGCTCCTACGATCGCGGCAGCCGGCAGGGTCAGTACCCAGCCGACGATGATCTTGCCGGCCGTCGACCAGCGGACCTCGGCACCTCGGCGTCCCAGGCCCGAACCGATCACGGAGCCCGAGGCGACCTGGGTGGTCGACAGGGGGAAGCCCAGGGCGCTGGAGGCCAGGATGGTCGCCGAAGTCGAGGACTCCGCTGCGAAGCCCTGTGCCGGCTTGACCTCGACCAGGCCCTTGCCCAGAGTGTGGATGATGCGCCAACCGCCCAGATAGGTGCCCAGGGCGATCGCCGAGGCGCAGGACACGACCACCCAGATGTGTGGCTCATGGTGGGCAGGTGACTGCCAGCCCACCGCGATGAACACCAGCGTGATGATGCCCATGGTCTTCTGCGCATCGTTCGTGCCGTGGGCCAGGGCGACCAGCGACGAGGTCAGGATCTGACCGACTCGGAACCCATCACGACCATCGGGCTTGTTGTCGTAGCGGCGCGTGATCTGGTAGGCGATCTTCGTAGCGACGAAGGCGACGATGCCCGCGATCACAGGGGAGAGCAGGGCCGGCAGGACGATCTTCTGCACGACCATGGCGAAGTTGATCCCGGAGGCCCCGAAGCCCACCAGGGTCGCCCCGATGAGCCCTCCGAACAGGGCATGGGATGAGGACGAGGGAAGGCCGAACAGCCAGGTGAGCATATTCCAGCAAATGGCGCCGATGAGTCCGGCGAAGATGAGCTCGGGTAGGAGTCCCGCGCCTATCTGATCCTCTTTGATGATGCCGCCGGACACCGTCTTGGACACCTCCGTGGACAGGAAGGCGCCCACCAGGTTGAGGACCGCGCACAGGGTGACGGCTACCTTGGGCTTGAGCGCTCCCGTCGCGATGGGTGTGGCCATCGCATTGGCCGTATCGTGAAATCCGTTCGTGAAATCGAAGAACAGCGCTAAGACGATGACCAGGATGACGACCAGAACTATGAAATCCACGGGCGTCCTTCGTGCTGGGGTCCCAGACTCCACTGGGTCGCGTCGACCGTTCGACGGACTCCGGGCCTGGCGCGGTGCGCGCGGGCCCGGCTGCTACAACCGGCGTTCACCATACGTTCATTCTAAACGCATGGAATTGTCCGATTCGGCAGGCCGCTGATCCCCACCCGAAGCCGCGGCGATGATATTCTTCACAGCTCGGTCCGTGATGCTCCTATAGGTTGTCAAGCCCGGTCGTGATCATGGTGGTGGTGATCGACCATGGCGAGGTGGCCTACGCGGCGAGCAGGTATTCACGGTAGGCGATGACGAAGTCATCGTCTCGGCGTT
>NZ_JANIJY010000089.1:0-265 GCF_024580695.1 Brevibacterium sp. 91QC2O2
TCCTCTTAACCTTCCAGCACCGGGCAGGCGTCAGTCCGTATACATCGCCTTACAGCTTCGCACGGACCTGTGTTTTTAGTAAACAGTCGCTTCTCCCTGGTCTCTGCGGCCACCACACACACATCAGACCGAAAAGGTCCTTCACATGGGTGGCCCCCCTTCTCCCGAAGTTACGGGGGCATTTTGCCGAGTTCCTTAACCACGATTCTCTCGATCACCTTAGTATTCTCTACCTGACTACCTGTGTCGGTTTCGGGTACGAGCG
>NZ_JANIJY010000090.1:0-263 GCF_024580695.1 Brevibacterium sp. 91QC2O2
CTACGATGGCCAACCACTTATTAGTTGATGCTCCTTAGAAAGGAGGTGATCCAGCCGCACCTTCCGGTACGGCTACCTTGTTACGACTTAGTCCCAATCACCAGTCCCACCTTCGACCACTCCCCCCGGACGAACCGGTTAGGCCATGGGCTTCGGGTGTTACCGACTTTCGTGACTTGACGGGCGGTGTGTACAAGGCCCGGGAACGTATTCACCGCAGCATTGCTGATCTGCGATTACTAGCGACTCCGACTTCACGTAGT
>NZ_JANIJY010000091.1:0-261 GCF_024580695.1 Brevibacterium sp. 91QC2O2
CGTTGATACTTGTAGGGATGGTTTCCATCCAGGGTGTGACCCAGGCACTGACTGGCCACCACAGTGTGTGCCTTTGCCGTGATCTGTCCACCCACCAGGGAATCATCGAGTGTCCCGACCGGACGAGCATGACCTCATAGGAGCGCGGTCACTACCCCGTCAACGTCCTGTCTGCCCACCCGGCCGGGATTGCGCTTCCATCACCACCAAGGGACGAAAGGGCACCACCCATCATGCCAACACCACACCGACACGTCTACG
>NZ_JANIJY010000092.1:0-260 GCF_024580695.1 Brevibacterium sp. 91QC2O2
GGGTGTGTGCCTGTTGTTTGAGAACTCAATAGCGTACTTGAATAGTTTTTTTCGTGATGCCAGAACTAAGTAGTACATATTTTCTGGCTGAAAATAATAATGATGGATGATACGAAGAACAATGCCTCTCTTGATGGTGGGTGTTGTTCTTTTTCTCGTCAGTCTGTTCTTTTCGGTCGGGATCGCTTTTAAGCAAATTTTTTTGTGGAGAGTTTGATCCTGGCTCAGGACGAACGCTGGCGGCGTGCTTAACACATGCA
>NZ_JANIJY010000093.1:0-257 GCF_024580695.1 Brevibacterium sp. 91QC2O2
TCGTTAAGCACCTCGGACCATTCCTGGTTCGAGTAGTTCACTGCGATGTATGGCATACGCCCCTCCTGGGAAGGGTGTTGCACTAGCACCTTGAGACCGCCGGCGAATTCTCGGACCAAAGTGACTGTGACCCTGCTTGGCAGACTGGTTGTGAACCGTCTTGATGAAGGAGTCCCCCAGGTGAGTGTTGTGAGTATCCCGCCGCAGGAGTTCACAGTTGAGCAGAAGCGTGAACTGGTGTTGGAGTATGCCGAGAC
>NZ_JANIJY010000094.1:0-256 GCF_024580695.1 Brevibacterium sp. 91QC2O2
TGTGTGGGTGTTGTGTGGTTTGTGAATAGTGGACGTGAGCATCTAGAACATAGATTTTTTGGTCTGTGTTTCTGTGTGTGATTTTGTCGCCCAACCATGGGCTGGCTGGTGTCAGGCGTGAGTCTGGCTGGTTGGCTGGTGTGGTTGGTGTGTTTGTTTCTTGTGTTATCCACCCCACCAGACGCTGGGTGGGAGGCTTGTTGGTCTTCTGCTGTGTGTGTTGTGGTGAGTGGTGAAGGGCGCATGGTGGATGCCT
>NZ_JANIJY010000095.1:0-255 GCF_024580695.1 Brevibacterium sp. 91QC2O2
TCGACCATGGCGAGGTGGCCTACGCGGCGAGCAGGTATTCACGGTAGGCGATGACGAAGTCATCGTCTCGGCGTTTACCGCGTTCAAGGTAGGAAATCGTGGTGGGCCACGTGTTGAAGTGCCCGGCTGCGGTTTCCAAGCTGATCTTCTTCGACTGGCGCAGTGGCCTCAGGTCGTCGACGGCGGGTACCGGCTCGGGCCGGACAATGTGCCGGTAGGCCTCGTTGGCGATGTAGCGTTTGAGGCACCGCATGA
>NZ_JANIJY010000096.1:0-255 GCF_024580695.1 Brevibacterium sp. 91QC2O2
TGGTAAGGCTGAATACTTCCTGATGACCGATAGCGGATAGTACCGTGAGGGAATGGTGAAAAGTACCCCGGGAGGGGAGTGAAAGAGTACCTGAAACCGTGTGCCTACAAGCCGTCAAAGCAGTTTTGATGACTGTGCTGGCGTGCCTTTTGAAGAATGAGCCTGCGAGTTAGTGGCATGTGGCGAGGTTAACCCGTGTGGGGTAGTCGTAGCGAAAGCGAGTCTGAAGAGGGCGTTTGAGTCGCGTGTCCTAGA
>NZ_JANIJY010000097.1:0-255 GCF_024580695.1 Brevibacterium sp. 91QC2O2
TCGACGGGTACGACACAGTCGACGTGTTCATCGGAATCGACGTCGGCAAGACCGAACACCACGCAGTCGCATTGGACCGCGACGGCAAGAAGCTCTACGACAAGCCACTACCGCAAGACGAGGCGAAGCTGCGGACTGTCATCACCAAGATGACCGGCCATGGAACGGTCCTCGTCGTGGTGGACCAGCCGGCCACGATCGGCGCACTCCCCGTCGCGGTCGCCGCCGCGATGGGCGTCCTCGTCGGCTACATCC
>NZ_JANIJY010000098.1:0-255 GCF_024580695.1 Brevibacterium sp. 91QC2O2
ATAGTTAACTGTGTTGCCAGGCGGAAAACACTGAAGTAACCGCCAGTCCTTCCCGGACTGTTGAGGGTTAGGTTTTAGAACCGCGGCCTGGTGATACAATCAGATTGAGCATCCCTTCGCGGTGTCCTTATCATTGTCTGTCTTGTGCAGGCGGTTGGGATTACTTGTGTGGGTGTGTGCCTGTTGTTTGAGAACTCAATAGCGTACTTGAATAGTTTTTTTCGTGATGCCAGAACTAAGTAGTACATATTTTCT